>CAZOGT010000429.1:0-2351 GCA_964579015.1 uncultured Acidobacteriota bacterium
CCCGAGGGGCCTTCGCGGGTATGAGATACGCATACTGCAAAGCAGTGACGGCGTACACTTCAGGCAGGCTCACAGCATTACCAGGGAGGAAGTTCCAATACCCGGATTTGAAAGGCCTTCCCTCATCGTTGATCCGGATACCGGTATGTTCAAGCTGTATGGCTGCGGGCCCTGGGATGAGGGGCCCTGGAGCATAATCAAATTCAGGGATGCGGCCAGTCCCGCGGAATTCGATCCTTCAACGGCAAAGCCTGTTATCCGGCCGCAAGTCAAGCAGTCTCCAAGGGAAATTATTGTGGACGGCCTCAAGGACCCTGTCATTATCCATGCCGGCGGCCTCTACCATTGTTACGTCATTGGTTATCTCCGGCAGCTGGAGCGGATATTCCATTTCATCAGCAGCGACGGGGAGAACTGGGAACCTGCGGGGCACCCCAATGATTCCATCATGCAGCTTGAGGGGTGGCATGACTTTTTTGTCCGGCCCGCTTCGGTAGTCCCGCTGGGAGTTGGGTACCTCTTTGTTTACGAGGGCTCGAATGTCAAATGGCATGATCCGGTCTACAACGTGGCCACGGGCCTGGGTTTTACATTTGATCTGCATACTGTCATTGATCTCACGCCCCGGTCTCCTTTAGCCGTCAGCACGACTCCCGGTAAATTCCATACCTGGAGGTATTCGCACTGGATGGAAGTTGACGGAGAATTGTGGGTATATGCCGAGGTGGCCAGGGAAAACGATTCCAACGAGATCCGGTTGTTCAAGTTGCCCAAAAACTGACCGGAGCCCCCGGCTCAAATAGCCAGCCGGGGTCTCCGGTCCGGGATCAGTCAAACATAGCCTCCACCCTGGTAGTGGGCGGGACGGCGGCCATGTAGCGAAGGCTGCGGTCACCGAAGAGCTGTTGCCCGGCGATCGGCTGATCGCTCTGAATCCTGATGTACCCGCCGGACTGGACCGGGAACGAGGGCCAGATATCCGGGTCGTTCAGGGTCCTGGAGATTCGTTCCCCCGGTTCCAGGAGCAGGGTTTTTTCCGCAACTATTTCTCCGTCTGTCCCGAATGCGTCAATTTGCACTGTCGCGGTTTCCTCTCCGGGGTTGTAGAAAGCAAAACCGGTGAAGACCGTGGGCAGATTGGAAATATGATTGAATACCGCTTCCTGGAAGAGCCTTTCCTGCAGGGGCAGGGCCATGGCATATTCCAGGGTATCTCCGTCAGCGAAGATGATGTCCCCGATGACGCCGCTCCCGTCAGTCTCCACCACCAGGGAGCCGGTGAAAATGACTCCCTCACCTTCCAGGCCGAAGAGGGTTCCCAGGTCGGCATTGTAGGTATTGAGGGCCGGAATCTCCACCTGGATAGGTCCGCCGAGGCTGCTCCCGTCATCCGCAACGGCCTTCACCGACAGAGTTCTCCGGTATCCGGAGGTATTAACCAGCTGTAGATTGGTGACTATTCCAGCCCCGTGGGCCAGCTGGGCGGAATAGAGGGTCTGGGCCTGGGAGTACCCCGCGGCATTGATGCCCAGGGCAGTTCGCACCCCGGGGAATTCGATACGCGAAAACCCCACTGCCCCAAGCCCTTGTGAAACCTCAACTTCCATGTAGCCGTTATTAATGCCATGACCCTCCCCTACCAGGTCCTCGGAATCCCCTTTGATGAATCCCCCGGCTGGAATTATGTGGTAGTTGAAAGCGTTTCCATTGGAACCCCTGAGGTGGCACCTGACCGCGATGTCCTCATCGGTGGGATTGATGATGTACATCTGGATTTCCGGGCCCCATCCTGCGAAAAAACCTTCATCCAGGGGCCTGGTGAAGAAAAGCCATTTGGCGTAGGAGGATTGGGCCTCCGCCCCGTCCAGCAGCTGGGTATCAGTAACCCCGTAGAGGAAGATGCTGCCCATTTTATTGCTGTTTTCCGCCTGCAGCTCAATCCAGGAGAGGTCTTCATGGGCAGGGTTTCCATGGAAGAACTCCGCCCCGAGCCGGCTCTGCTGCAGCCCGGCCCCCACATTGATGGAGGCATGACCCCCGGGCTCCGGCATGCCGGAAGGGGCATAGGCGTTCAGGTCAACATCCAGTTCAGTATCTCCGAAGTTTGAGATTACCACCCCCGTGAAATACTGCGAAGACTGCTTCCAGACCGGGATGAAGGCCCGGAACAGGCTGCCTGAAACAGTGGAATCCTCCTGGCTGTCCGGGCTTTCAAGGTCATTCTTATTGTAAGCATGGGCAGAGGTGACGGAGGTTACCCAAAAGGAATATTCCGCTCCCGGCTCGAGGTCGGATATGATCATCGAAGACCTGGTTTTGTCCGTGGTCAACCCGTGGCAGTGGGAATCGGG
>CAZOGT010000430.1:0-795 GCA_964579015.1 uncultured Acidobacteriota bacterium
CTGATGGTCCAGTCAATCCTTCCCCTGGCGTTCTTTTTTCCATTTATTGACCTTCTTCAATTCTCGAATGAAAAATCTTCGATTGCGGGAATGGAGGCAATAAGGAAAAGAACCTGCTTTTTCCTGGGTGCCGGGACTGCCTTTGGTTTTCTGGCTTCGATTATCCTGGCCTTTTTAAGGCTCAGGTCACCAGCAGGATCGCCGCAACCGGAGGTTCACCTTGGGGGGATGGTGCTCAGCTACGAAGAGTCCATCTCAGTCTTGCTGGTCCTGTTTTGCTCTCTGATGATCAGCACTCACGTTATCCGGCGCACCTGGTCAGAGCAGCCCGGGTTCGGGTGGAAAAGGGAAGGGCCTTACTACCTCGGGATACACATTGAGCTGATAGTCGTTCTGCTTTTTGCATTTTTGCTGGCCGAGACACTGGCGGATTTCGGCGAAAACAGCTTTATGGCCAACCCCCTGGTGCGGTTTCTGCCCCTGATTTTTCTTTTTCTGGATCTTTACCACGCCCAGAAATCAGTATTCTTCGACCTGTTTGTTAAAAGAGCCACCTTTTTCTTCCTTTCAATGGCCGTGGCTGTCGCCTACTTCGGGTTTTTTATTCATTATCAGAAGACAGTTCAGAACGAAGACCTTTTTTACATTGTTTTCTGGCTGTTGTGGGTCTCGTTGATTCTTCTTTCGCCCTGGCTGTACGGGAGGATTGATTTTGTCTTTGACAGGATCTGGCTTAACCGGAGAGAAAGCCCGGAAGCCCTGATTCGGAATTTTCTTGAAGAAATACAGTTCGAT
>CAZOGT010000430.1:805-2339 GCA_964579015.1 uncultured Acidobacteriota bacterium
TACCGAAGAGGGAAGGGTAAGGGAGAAGGCGGCTGCCCTGATTGGCGGGATGTTCAACACCAGGGCGGAGATCATTCCTGCCGGAACATCGTTCGGGTCATGCAATTCCTCCGGCCTGGGGCTTCAGCTTGAATCCAAGCTTGATGAGGCTGAGACCATCAGGCTGTGCATGGAAGAAAGGCCCAGCAGAATTCCCTACTACTCAAGGGAGCGTCTTCTGCTCAACGGCCTGCTGGGATTTCTGGCTTACCACATCAAGGTGATACGGCTGCAGAACGCGCAGCGGCAACGGGATATGAGGGAAAAGGAACTGTTGCTGGATGCCAGCAAATCCCGCCTGAAGGCTTTGAGGGCTCAGATTAATCCTCATTTCCTGTTTAACGCCTTGAATGCCATAGCCAGTTTTACCAAAACTGATCCGGAGAGAGCCGAGAAAATGGTTGAGCTGCTGTCCGAAATCTTCCGCTATACACTTCAGTATTCCGAAAGGGAATGGGTCAAGCTTTCGGATGAACTGGACTTCATAGCCGCCTACCTGGAAGTTGAGAAAGCCAGGTTCGGAAGGCGTTTGTCAACCGAGATCTCCATGGAGGTTGAAACTTCCGGAATGCTGATCCCGGCAATGGTTGTTCAGACCCTGGTGGAAAACGCGGTGAAGCATGGTGTGAGCAAAATGAAGAAGAGAGGCGTGATCAGGATTTCTTCTGTGACCGATGGTACCAAATTATGGGTCATGGTCAGGGATAATGGTCCGGGGCTCGAAGATGAGAGCCCGAAAAACGGACCTGAGGCTGAAACCGGAACAGGAATGGGGCTTACCAATATCAGAAACCGGCTCCGGGGCTATTTTGGAGAGGATTTCGAGCTCACTATTCAGCGCATAGGAATCGAGACTGAAGCGCAGATGGTGATTCCGGCGGTGGAACGGGCAAAGCAGCTGGTTCGATGACCTGCTTTGCCGGGAAATCCTGGTTCTTTCTGTGAAAAAGAAGATTTTTCCTTCTTATGGCGCCCTAATGAACTAGAATAGAAGTGTCAGTAATACAACAAAACAACGCATGTGCGCCGGCGGGATTCCAGGTCACAAGCTCAGAAAAAGAAGGTGCAGATGTCCCAGCACCATTTTCAGTCCGCTGCTTAACGCGGTTTAGATCAGAGGTAAAGAAACATGGCCAAACTAAGAACCATAATCATAGACGATGAAGAGCCTGCCAGGGCGAGACTTTCAGGCCTTCTTGAATCCTATCCCGAAATTGAGGTGATAGATGAGGCTGAAGATGGGGAAGAAGCCCTTGAAAAGATTATGGAAATGAAGCCTGACCTGCTTTTTCTGGATATCCAGATGCCTTTGTGCAGCGGAATGGAGGTTGCGGCCTCGCTTCCCGATGAAAGGCCTGCCATTATCTTCTGTACGGCCTATGATCAGTATGCCATTGACGCGTTTGAGACCAATGCCGTGGACCACCTGCTGAAGCCTGTGACCAGGCAGAGGCTGGACCAGGCCATAGCCAGGGCGGTGAAGGCGGACCAGTCA
>CAZOGT010000431.1:0-2323 GCA_964579015.1 uncultured Acidobacteriota bacterium
TGTTATCGGGAATGCAGAAATAGGTATCAACCGTTCCCAGTGCTCCATTTTCAAAAAGGGCCGAAACAACCGCACTGTCTTCTGATTGATAGGCATGGACATTCCTGTTAATGAAACAGCTTACGCTCCTGATCCTGCCGAAGAACATCTCCAGAAGATCCAGGCAATGGCTGCCCATATCCATCAGTGAGCCCCCGCCGCCTGTTTTCGGGTCCTGTCTCCAGGCGCCGGGTATGGGGGGATACCAGCAGGAAAGCTGGGCCCTGCCATAAACAGGCTTTCCCAGCCTTCCCTCCTGGATTAATTTAAGAGCTGACTGATGCTGGGACAGAAAGCCCATCATCAAACCCACTCCCAATAAAACCCCTTCCTCCCTGCAAGCCTCTCCCATTCTTTCAGCCTCTTCTGTACTCAACCCGAGAGGCTTTTCACATAAAACATGTTTTTTACTCCTGGCGCAGGCAATAACCTGCTCCAGGTGTAAATTTGCGGGGGAGGCGATATAAACCGCGTCGATATCAGAATCTATCAGTTCCTTGAAGCTGTTCGCGGAAAGGGCCTTGAATTCTTCGGCAACCGCCTGGTTGACCGCTGAATCAATATCATAAACTGATACCAGGACGGCATGCTCCGCGGGAACGATTCCTTCCGGAATTGTCCTTCTCCTGGCAATGCCTCCTGACCCAATAACTCCCCATGTTATCTTCTCTGACATAAGAATTAATCTTTCCTTATTTTGAGTAGGCAGAAATTACTTTTCTCAATGCCTGGCCTATCTCTTCGCAGTTTTCAACAGTGTAGGTGGGAAACGCAAAACATGTAAAAGTATGGTTTTCATGCCACCTGGCATTGGGAACCTGGATATTGGAATAATCAGTACTATCAGGATCTGAGTATTCTTTAGATGTAAACGGGAAGCCTGAACGGCCAAATGCCCTATGCTTCTGAAAGGCCTGTTCAGTATGGCATTGCGGCCAGAAGACCTTCCAGACAGAAGCCCCTTCAGCTACAACGGCATCAACAAACTGTTTGATGTCGCAGGTCATGTTCTCAATATCCAGAGAGAACGCCATGACATACCAGCCATTGCGGCGTTCATCTGTATCAACAGGTGTATATAACACTTGCGGCATATCCTTGATGCTGTCAATTATGATCCTGGCGTTACGCTGCCTGGCCGGCATATTCCAGTCGTCAATTCTTTCCAGTTCAGCCAGGCCGATAACTGACTGCATTTCGGTCATGCGGTAATTCCACCCGACCATGTTATGAATATAGGGAAGCTTCTGCTCGAGTGCCAGCAAACCAAGACGCTCCTTGACGTCATAACCATGGTCTCTGAAGCTCCTTGCTATCCAGGCATAGTCCTCATTATCGGTAGTTACCATTCCTCCTTCTCCACCGGTTGTGAAGGTCTTGTTCTGGCAGAAGCTGCAGGCGGCGATATCTCCCAGTGTCCCGGTTTTCCTGCCTTTATATGAACCGCCGAAGGCCTCAGCATTGTCTTCAATGACAAACAATCCATGTTTTTTGGCAAATGCATTTATCCTATCCATGTCACAGACATTTCCGTAGAGATGGACAGGCATAATGGCTTTTGTTCTTTCATTTACAAGCTTCTCTGCGGATTCAACACTAATACAGTGGTCTTCTATATTTACATCCGCGAACCTGGGGACAGCTCCAGCCTGAACAACCGAAAAACTTGATGCTATGAAAGTATAACTCGGAACAATCACTTCATCACCCGGTCCGATATCCAGTGCCGTGAGGGCAACATGGAGAGCAGCTGTGCCTGTTGCCACTGAAATTGCATATTTACTTCCCTGCCATTCGGCGAATTTTTTCTCGAACTGCATTCCCTTAGGCCCTGTCCAGTAATTCACTTTACCTGAACGCAGCACCTCTTCCACACCTTTAATGGCTTTCTCATCAAAACTGGGCCAACCGATTTTTTTGCTTTTAACTGCTTTGGGCCCGCCATGAATTGCTAATTTTTCAGACATTATCTAATTCTCCGGATTGTTCTTAATAAAATCATCAGGGACTGTCTAATTATTTCATGCATTACGGGAGATTGTAAGGCCAGCCTACGAAAAACAAAATATTGTGATTATTGGTTAACTTCCTAAAGTGCTCGTGCGCCGGGATAAACCGGCATGTAGCAGGGAATGAAAGAGTCCTGCAGGAAAGGAGGATCGAACCATCCTGGGTAGGGGCTGGTCCCTTTTTATTCCATCTCGGGGTCGGGGTCGGTATCGCTATCGGGGTCGAATGAGCGACCGGCAGCGGGGAACCAAGGATTCAGGGCAGGTTCATCATT
>CAZOGT010000432.1:0-2313 GCA_964579015.1 uncultured Acidobacteriota bacterium
ATGGAGGCGAATACCTCGGGAACATGTTCAATATTAAGGATTGCAATATAAACCGAGGCCCCCAGGTAGAGGAGACACATGGCAGGCACCATTTTTGAAGCGACATTGGCGATCCTGGTAAGGCCGCCAAGGATCACGACGGAAACAATCACAACGGAAAGCAGTCCGGTGACAGGAGGGGGAATATCATAGGAGCTCCGCAGGATTTCAGCCACCTGGTTGGTCTGGAAAACCGAGATGCAGCCGATCATTCCGCAGATCGAAAAAGCTATTGCCAGGGGCCGGTATTTCCTGCCCAGGCCGACCTCGATGTAGTACATGGGCCCGCCCTGCAGCTTGCCCTGTGAATCATGACCGCGGTACATCACGGCCAGGGTGCAGGTGAAGAATTTCACCACCATCCCCAGCAGGGCCGCTACCCACATCCAGAAAAGGGCCCCCGGCCCTCCCTGGGTAACGGCAATGGCCACCCCGCCGATGTTTCCGAGCCCCACCGTGGAGGCCAGGGCCGTACTCATCGCCTGAAAATGACTGATTTCCCCCGGATCTTCGCTGTTGTCAAATTTGCCGCGCAGGACCTGGAATCCGTGCAGCAGGCCCCGGTACGGAATAAGACGGGAAAAAATCAGCAGGATAATTCCGGATCCCATCAGGAAGACTACCTGAGGGGTTCCCCAGACAATACCAACAGAGGTCTCCAGCAGGCGTTCAATAAAATCCAACGTTATGCTTCCGGCTCCAGGCCGGCTGACGGCCGGCGCTCAGGTTTAGAATTCAAGATTCAAGATTCAAGATTCAAGATTATTGATTGTCCTATAGAAGGAAGGCCATATCAATAAGCAGCAGGCAGTAATCGTGCGTCCCTATAGTCCCTATAGTCCCCTATGCCCTTAACGTCCCTATGAGAACCCGGCTTCTGAATCCCCGGGCTGTCTTTTCACGCTGCTGCTCTTTTCTGGAGCAGGATGCTCCAGCCACCACGGTCGGCAGGCCGTGAAGGGAGAAGCAGGCCGCTGCTGCTCTTTTCTGGAGCAGGATGCTCCAGCCACAACGGGGCAGGATGCTCCAGCTACACCCTGGTCAGCTTTGCGTAGCTCTGGAGCAGCTTCTTCATGCCCTTGCCCGGAAAGGAAACCGTGACCTTCAGATCGTCTCCGGCCTTTTCCACCATCAGCACCTGGCCGCGGCCGAATTTCGAATGCCTTACCGTGTCGCCCTGTTTGAACTGCGGAGGGCTTCCGTTTTTCCGCTCCAGGGCCTCGGTGATGCTCTCCACCGTATTGTAGGTCGTCCCCTTGAACGCTCCCGGGTTGCGGGGCTTCGGCCGGAACAGGGAATCAGCTCCCAGGCGAGCCGGGGAAGGCCTGCTTGAATCATAGCCGCTTCCGTAGGAGTCTACGGAGATCCTCTCGGTCAGCTCCGGAGGAAGTTCGGACAGGAAACGGCTGGGAAGATTTATCTTGCCGGGATCGTTTCCGTAGAAACGGCGCACCTTGCAGTAGGTCATGATCAGCTGTTTCTGCGCCCTGGTCATGCCTACGTAGCAGAGGCGGCGCTCTTCCTCCAGGGTGTTCTCCTCGATCGAACGGCTGTGCGGAAACAATCCTTCTTCGCAGCCGGCCAGGAACACTATGGGGAACTCCAGCCCCTTGGCATTATGCAGGGTCATCAGGGTCACCCTGGCATTATCGTCAATATCATCCGCCTCGGAGCGCAGTACAGCGTGGTCCAGGAAATCCTGCATCGGGTCTTCGCTTTCCTCGTAGTCCCTGGCCACATTCAGGAGTTCCTTGATGTTGAGCAGGCGGCTCTCGGCCTCATCGGTCTTTTCCTGCTCCAGGTGCTGGATGTATCCGAATGCTTTCAGGATCTTCTCCAGGGCGATATGGAGAGGAAGCTGCAGGTGTTTCCGGGCGCTGTTTGCGGCATCGGCAAAAGAGCGCAGTGCACCGGACGAACGCCCGGGAAAGAGGGCTTCTTCCAGCCCGGCCCCCAGGGCTTCCCACATCGATATGCCCCGTTCCTGCGCTACTGCCGCGATTCGCTCCTGGGTAGTCTTGCCAATGCCGCGGGGCGGGTTGTTGATGATCCTGGCCAGGGAAATATTATTGTCAGGGTCCCTCGTGAACTGCAGGCAGGCCAGCGCGTCCCGTACTTCACGGCGATGGTAGAAACTGACTCCGCCGACCAGCTTGTAGGGGATGTCCAGGCGACGCAGGGCCTCCTCAAACTGGCGGGACTGGAAATTGTTCCGGTAAAGCACCGCCAGCTTTGACTCGCCGCTTCTCAGGTACTGCCCGATCCTCTGGGCTA
>CAZOGT010000433.1:0-470 GCA_964579015.1 uncultured Acidobacteriota bacterium
GGCTTGCCTGTATGACCCGCTATCAGGGAATGATCTTTGTTGCAGCGGCAGTCCTGGCAGTGGCCTTTACTATTCTTTGGGGACAATGGGGCGCAGGGAACGGGCGGTGGAAGGAGGCTCAAGGCTGGAAACGAATCAGTGCGGTTTTCCTGGTGGGGGGAATCCCTGCACTGGGAATCCTGCTCTGGAGATGGGCTGGTGTACCCGGGTCCTGGGAATTCGGCCAGACCACCTCATACATTTACAGGCACGGTTTTCAACTCACTCCCGGCCTCCTGCTGATGTGGCTGATTTTTTACCTGGGCTATCTTGTCCTCTGCATTCTTCCCCTTCTCCCAGCGCTGCTGCACGGAGGCTGGGGAGTTCTGACATCAAAGCGAAAAGATCTTTCAGGCATGGCAGTGATGCTTTTTCTGGCCTTTTCAACCGGGGCGTCCCTGCTGGCTGCCGCCCGCCACTCCGCCCTGGTT
>CAZOGT010000433.1:480-2281 GCA_964579015.1 uncultured Acidobacteriota bacterium
TTGAATACAATCATCCAGACCCCTCCCACATAATGGGGCGCTACCTGATCTTCGTTCCGGCTCTCTCCGTGCTGTGCTTACTGGCATTTCCGTATTTGAGAGAACCCCTCAGCAGTCGAAGCAGGCGGGTCTACCTTGGCATCTGGACCGGCTGTGCGGCGCTGGGGATTCTGGCCTATGGAGTAGTGATTGGAGGTTGGTTTTTTTCGATCCCTTCCTGGATTGTGATGAGCCACACCGGACTGGGGGCCTTCTTTTACAAATCACATTTGCTGGTAACCGCAGCCGCCCTGCTGATAGGGCTACTGGTCTTCCTGCCGAACCGGGTACTCTATTTAAAGGCCCTCTCGGTTTTTTTTGCAGCTGCCGCCATCACAGGCAGGTCGGCCCTTTTCAATAATGCTGACGGGCCTGAAGCTTTTGCCTCCATCCTTGAAGATACTCTGCAGGAACATGAACATGGGCTGGTGGGGACCTTAAGCGGTGGATGGTTTAAAGATGTCCATGCCGATTATTACCTTCAGTTCAAAGGAATAGATATGCAGCGGGTACGGATAGGGGAAGGTTTTGAGAATTCCGACATAACCGCGGTGGTGCGAATGGAGCCTGGAGCTGAAGATTCTGAAAGGCCGTTGTTTATTTCCGGGGACGGCATGGCCGTTTATGTTGATATTCGGGAAAAGGGTTCTCCCGATTCAGAACCGGAGGAATACTGAATGGTTGAAGGCGAGGGGTTATTGTCCGGGAACGTTGTTTGCGGCATCGGGAAATCCTGGTTCGAGAAATTGATGGGACCTGAAAATGTATAAGAAATCGGTGTTTTTTGCCTGCTTGATTTTTCTGCTCGTCGCGGTTTCCTGCAGCGGATCCAAGCCGGGCACTCCAGTACTGGTTGGATCAAGCCATCCCTCACAGGGGGCCGAAATCCGCCGCCAGACCATCTCTCTTAACGGTTACGCTGAATTCCACAGGGGATCCCACCTCATTGTGGAAGGGCAGAGGATTGCTGCGGATTCCGGAACGGAATTCAAAGGCCTTGCCCGCAACCTGGCCACTATTCCCCCTGGAGCTGAAGTGAAAGTGAAGGGTTTCCGGAGGAGTGACGGGGCTGTCCAGGCCCTTAAAGTGGAGAGCAAGCCGAATGGTAAAGCTTTCCTGGAAACAGAGATTCTTGAAATAAGCAACGAGGTTGAAACCACCTGGGTCAGGGAGGGTATGCTCTTCAATGAATCCCGGGAGGGAAAACGGGATGTTGTCGGCCGCATCATTGAAAAAGGCCCCAGGGTAGAGAGAGTTCGCAGTATTACCGGAAGGCTTTTACCCCCCTATGTAGATCCGGACAGGGTAAGGGTAAGGGTTGTGGAAACCGATGAATGGAATGCTTCAGTGATGGGAAACGGTGCGGTCTGGGTTTACACGGGCCTGATGGACAACGTCAGCGATGACGAGTTGGCCATTATCCTGGGGCATGAGCTGGCCCATTATACCCATGAGCATTCGAGGCGCCAGGCAAAAAGAAGCTTTATCACCCAGATTATTGGAGTGGCAGCCGCCCTGGGAGCCCGGTCAATCGACTCGGGTGCGGGCAGGACTGCGGCATCATTCGGAGCAATCCTGGGGGTAACAACCTGGATGAGCGGTTACAGTCGCGGCCTTGAGGCACAGGCAGACCGCGTAGGTGCCAGGTATGCCCATGAGGCGGGATACGATGTGCGCAGCGGGCCAAGGCTCTGGGAAAAATTCAGGAGAAAATACGGGGATCGGGATTCCTTCACTAATTTTTTCGTAGGAAGCCATCCCA
>CAZOGT010000434.1:0-2277 GCA_964579015.1 uncultured Acidobacteriota bacterium
GATAATCATCCAGCCGAGGGGAAAGGCAGGTGACGGAGTTCACGAGGACTACTATCACATAATCGTCGACAACCATGGCGGGGTCAGGGGGACCCATTATGACCGGTTCGGGGCTCCCTCGGGCGAATGGAATCCTGCAGCCGAGGTTGATCTCTATGATACGGAAAGCGGCTGGGGCGCGGAGGTGTCGATTTCCCTCGCTTCCTTTGACCTTCCGGTCCTTTCAGCCGAGACCTGGGGCGTGAATGTTTTTCGCAACCGGCTGCTTGATGACGGGGAATACGAGCTGCAGGCCTGGCGCTATACCGCAAATGATTACCTTAATCCCCTGACGTTCGGCAGGATTGAAGATGTGTCAGAATTGAATCAGGCGGCCATCGAGGCCGGTATCAGGAGAAAGCTGGACCAGGCCCGGAAGAAGATAGCAGGGTTTGATTCCCGGCACCGGGATAGTAAAGCGGTACTGGAGGAGATGGCCGGGAACATCAGCCTTGCCGGCAGGGAAGAGCTCCTTGAGGCTGAGAAGGCTCTCGACCGGATCGACCAGGATACCGGGATAATTGACGCCGCTGATTATTACGCTTCAGTGCCCCATCCGGTGAAAGGAGGCTATCCAATCATGGATCTCGCCTTTATCGGAAAGCATGGATGGGCCGTGGGAGCCATGGGTACGATTCTGCGCACTGAAGACGGGGGTGAATCCTGGAGCAGGGTCGAACTGGAAAGCGACTATGACCTTTACCGGGTCGATTTTGTGGACGAGCTCCACGGCTGGGCTGCCGGGGGCAGGATTCGAATTGCTGAAACCAACGAAGCGATGCGCCATGACCGGCGGGGAGGTTTTGGCGCGATATACGCCACTGCGGACGGCGGAAAGACCTGGAAATGCCAGTATGGGGAGCGCGGAAGGCTCATATTCGGCCTGGATTTCCTCGACAGGAACACCGGCTATGCCTGCGGGGAAAGGGGATTCCTCCTGAAGACCGAGGACGGGGGATCCAGCTGGAGGGAAATGAAAACAACGGGGACACTGGACTGGCTGTACGGGCTTGAATTCATGGACCGGGATTCAGGGTTTGCCGTAGGGCTGGGGGAGTCGGTAATCAGGACAGCTGATGGAGGCAAAACCTGGTCTGCAGTGCATGCTCCGTCTGACCGGAATCCCTATGGCTTCCAGCCGATTTACCGTGATATCACTTTTAACGGCGACACGGGCTGCATTGTCGGGCAGAACGGCAGTGTCCTGGTTTCGCATGACCGCGGAGACAGCTGGCTTCCGGCCGCCACCTTCTTCAAGCCGGAGATCCGGGACCTGATGGACTTGAGGCGGGTGCAGTTTGTAACTCCGGAACTCGGCTATGCGGCGGGAGAGCTGGGCACCAGGCTTATGGTAACCGAGGACGGCGGGAGGAGCTGGACATACAGGCCTCTTCCTGATACCGAATGGCTGAGAGCTGTCTGGGGGGATGCCGGGGGAAAGGTTTTTGTGGCTGGTGAACGGGAAAAGATTGCGGTCTCAGAAGATAAGGGACGAACATGGGAGACTGTCCGGGGAGAGGCCCCCAGGGCTGATGTCCTGGTCCTCCTGGCGCACGGAGATGATGCCCCCATAAACCTGAATGCCTTCTTCGCCCATTATGCCATCAACGAAGGCAGGACCATTGTCGAGGCCGGGGTGATGAGTGATACCCACAGCAGTGAATACGAAGAGACCTACAACCTGGAGCATGACCGGAATATGTGGATGACCGGAGTCCGGACGACCACCAATTTCAACGAGTTTGAGACCGGGAACAATGGAAGTGATTACTACCATTTCACCGAACGCCTTTGGGAAGGTGAGGAAAACGTGGTCAGGCATATGGTGGCGGCAATTCGTGCCTACCGGCCTGATATCATCATCACTCACGGGGGAGTATTCGGCGATTATGACAAGCCGGGCCATAAGCTCTCCGGACGGGCCGGCCTCCCGGCGTTTGAGACCGCCGGAGGCCCGGAGGACCACTGGCCGGAGCTGACCCGCCTGGGCCTGGCTCCATGGCAGCCGAAGAAACTCTACATGCTGGCCAGCGAGTCTTATCCGGAGACCCTGGATCTCTCCTCAGTGGCTGACCAGCCTTTAAAGGGAACAGAAGGCACCTGCCTGGAATTTGGGGAATATGTGATCCGCAATTTCCAGAGCCAGGGGGTCTATCATGCCCGGATCGGTAAGCTATCCCTGGTCAAATCACTGGTGCCGGTACCGGAAAAGGAGTCTTCGGTATTTGACGGAATTGA
>CAZOGT010000435.1:0-2264 GCA_964579015.1 uncultured Acidobacteriota bacterium
CAGGGATCTGTGGGGGGTCGTCCGGGCAACCGGGCGTTCTACCCGACCCTGATCTGCATTCCCGATAAACGCTGCCGCTCATTTCTGGAGCAAGATGCTCCAGCTACTTCCCGCTCACTCTTCGGTTTCCGCCGCCAGCGCCCTCTCCATTTCAGCAATCGCGGCAGCTGCCTCCAGCTCTCCCAGCTGTCCTTCCACGGTGGAAAGGTATCTTCCCCGGTAGTCTCCATAGATGGAGACCGCGATCAGCGGCTTATCGGAAGAGAGCTTGACGTGGCCTCCCATCTGGCTGA
The DNA here is from genome assembly GCA_964579015.1 of uncultured Acidobacteriota bacterium. GTDB lineage: Bacteria > Acidobacteriota > UBA6911 > RPQK01 > JAPXNP01. The sequence continues at coordinate 294 of CAZOGT010000435.1, forward strand.
ATCCCGAGCCGAAAAAGCCGTCGCCGCTCAGGAGATCGGTCAGGCGGTGGAGAGGCTGCAGGGTAAGCTTCTTCTCCGCTGTCAGCACCCCGAAGCTGTTGTAGGCTGATATCGTGGCTGAGGCGGCCTCACCCTCCGGATTGAGGATGGCGAATCCCATGAAGATGGTTCCGTCCCCGCTCTGGGCCACCTGGGGGAATGAAAAGTCGAGCAGGCCTTCACTGGCCAGGGGCATCGCCGTTACCGCTTCTTTTTCCGCGGTGTGCATGGTAATGGTCCCGGCCACCAGGATTTCCTCATCCATTTCGATCAGGATTGAACCGGTCAGGAGACCGGCCGCGAGATCATATTTCTGCCCCAGCAGGCTGTTCAGGTCAAGGATCTTCACCGCTGACGGGGGAATGGTTATCCTGCTCGATACCATGGTCCGGCCCTGGTCATTCATCAGGGTGATTACTCCGGCAACACTTTTTTCATCGCTGGAAATCACCTTGACCAGGGAGTTGTTGTTCTCGCCCGCGATAAAATGCGGAGCGTAAAGCCTGCCGGCCACCTTGGGGTTCCTGGCGGAGAAGGCATGGACCGACTTGTCGGTCACCACTATTTCATATCCGGTCATGTAGGAAGTGGAGGAAACTGTGACATAGCCGTTCTCTACTTCAATAACCTCTTCTTCACTGCCGAAAATGCTGTTGATTGAACCGGAGGCAGAGCCGTTGGGGGAGACTTCCAGCTTCACCGAAGAAATGGTTTCTCCAGCCTGGTTGTGAAGGTCAGCAGAGACAAGGGCGGTTTTCTCCGTGTCCTCGCTGATCAGGTAGAGCAGGGTGGTCACCTCTTCATTTTCGTTGGCATCTGAGAACTGGAATGACCTGGAAGGGATCTGTACCCCGCCAATTCCGTCCAGCCGGTTGGTTTCAATATCGCCGACCATGAAGAATCCCTGCATTTCGCTCGATTCTCCCTCGACTGTCAGTTGGATGACGTTCTCATTAGTATTCCCCATTTCGCTTGTCATCAGGGCCACCTGGCCCAGCGGAGGGATTTTTTCACCGAGGGATATAACGTCCCTGGTTGTCCCTGCCTCGTCGAAGCCAATGAAAGAAACGCTTTCTTCAGTCCTGTTGGGGTTGATGATCCCGACGCCTACGTATGTGTCTTCAAGCCGGCTGCTTCCATCGTTTACCGATCTCGGAAAACTGAACCTCAGGACCGAGGGTTTATTGGCGACCGAGACGTTGACTATCCCAGTGGCCTCATCCTTTCCGTCAGTGATGATGTAGGTGAACCTGTCAGTCCCCCTGAACCATGTTTCAGGCTCATATTCGATTACACCGGAAAGGCTGATGATGGAAACGCTTCCGTTTTCCGGATTGGAAACCTCCACCAGCTCCAGGGCATCCCCGTCAGGATCATGGTCATTGGCGATTACATTGATACTGACCGAACCCTTCTTTTCTACGGTCGCCGAGTCTTCAACCGCAACCGGAGGGCTGTTGGCATCCTTAACTTCAATAAACACGGTTGCCTGGCTGGAAGCCCCGAGGGGATCTTCAGCCCGGTATAGGAAGGAATCAGATCCTGAAAAATCGGCAGAAGGAGTATAGACCGCATGGCCTCCGGCACCCAGGGCAACAGTTCCATGTTCGGGAGACCTTTCCAGGAAGGCCGAGATCTCGTCCCCTTCGGGATCAGTGTCGTTGTCAAGTACATTAAACTCAACCGCCTTCCCGAAAGCGGTCGCTACCCGGTCATCCACAGCCTCCGGCGGATCATTGACCGGGGTGACGGTCACGGTTACGATTGCCGAGGCACTTGCAGTGCCGTCTGAAACCTGATAGGAAAAGGAATCTTCGCCGTAAAAGTCAGGCTCCGGCGTGTATACCGCTGTTCCTTCCGGGGAGACCGTTGCGGTCCCATGCGAAGGAGGAGCTGTAAGGGAAGCTGTCAGCTGATCATTATCCGGATCGG
>CAZOGT010000436.1:0-237 GCA_964579015.1 uncultured Acidobacteriota bacterium
CCCTTTGCCGCTGCCGAAACTGCTTTTCCAGCCGAGGCCCTGTTCTTCAATGCCTCCGGCCTCGGGTTCAGGACCCACCAAGGCCGCGTCGCCTGCGCCATGACACTTGCCGAAGGTGTGTCCACCGGCCACGAGCGCGACGGTCTCCTCGTCATTCATGGCCATGCGAGCGAAGGTTTCACGAATGTCGCGGCCGGAGGCGACCGGATCCGGTTCCCCGTTGGGGCCTTCCGGGTT
>CAZOGT010000436.1:247-2227 GCA_964579015.1 uncultured Acidobacteriota bacterium
AGATCAGGCCCATCTGCACGGCGGCAAGCGGGTTTTCCAGGTCCCGGTCTCCCGAATAGCGCTTGTCGCCAAGCCATTCGCTTTCGGCCCCCCAGTAAATATCCTCTTCCGGCTCCCAGACGTCTTCGCGTCCGCCGGCGAATCCGAAGGTCTTTAATCCCATCGACTCAATGGCGCAGTTTCCGGCCAGTATCATCAGGTCTGCCCAAGAGATTTTCCTCCCGTATTTCTGCTTGATCGGCCACAGCAGCAGGCGCGCCTTGTCGAGGTTTGCGTTGTCCGGCCAGCTGTTGAGCGGAGCAAATCGCTGGGTTCCTGATCCCGCGCCCCCGCGGCCGTCACCGATACGATAGGTGCCCGCGCTGTGCCATGCCATCCGGATGAAGAGACCCCCGTAGTGACCGTAATCGGCCGGCCACCAGTCCTGCGAGTCGGTCATCAGGGCATAGAGGTCCTGCTTCACGGCCTCCAGGTCGAGCATCCTGAATTCTTCGGCGTAATCGAAATCCTCTTCCATCGGATCAACCAGGTTGGAGTTCTGATTAAGGATCTTGAGGTTCAACTGGTTAGGCCACCAGTCCCTGTTCGAAGCGCCTCCGCCCGCAACTGGTTTGTTTGTCCTGCCCGTTACCGGGCATTTGCTTTCTTTGTTCATTAAGTTTTCTCCTTTTTCTTTCTTTTTTCGTCCGGCTTCCCGCCCCTGGCGCATTCCCGGCAGAGGCCTTTTACCTCGACCTGAGTTTTTACTGCGTGCCCAATGGATACCAGTGCATCAGGCAATTCCAGATTGTCGAATGCATCACTGTAGAAATCCCGGGTCAGACCACACTTGACACACACGAAGTGATGATGGTGGTCCAGGTTTGCGTCAAAACGAGTCCGTTCCTTTCCTGGAGAGCCGAGCGTGGTTATCAGTCCAAGATCCTTGAACAGCCAGAGGGTCCGGTACACGGTGTCCAGTGAAATGGTTGGAATCCGTTCACACACGCTTCGGTAAACCCTCTCCGCGTCAGGGTGTTCAACTGTCTGCGCCACCGCCCGGAAAATTTCCATGCGCTGGTGGGTTCGCTTTACACCCGACTTTCGGCACACATCCTCGAAGTCTCTCATCCGTTTTTCTTTTTTATCCTTGCTCAAAGCCATTTCCATAAACATTATATAGGAATACGTTCTTAATTAGGAATTGTTTTCAAAATCTATCAAGGTAGCTGGAGCATCCTGCCCCGTGGTGGCTGGAGCATCCTGCTCCAGGAAAGAGCAGCTGCATTCAACAACCCCCTGCAAGGCCTGCGGTCCGCTGAGTGGACTGAGTGGACTGAATGGACAGCCTGGACTGGCCCCTGTCTGGAATCCATGTCCCTGAAAGCACCGGAGTGCGGCAGATCAATTACCGCCGGCAGTCCCTTTGGGATATTCAAGGCCGTGGCTATTCGGCCCTGTTTCATTTTTTCTCAAGAGACAGGCGAAGATGAAACCTACTATGCCCAGGACGGAAAGTATCCACATGCCGGCCTCATACCCGCCTGGATTTTCCGGGGAAGCCTGCCAGGTGTCGTTGGCCCATCCCAGCAGTACGTTAAAGAGTGCCACCCCTATCTGCTGGATCAGTGTCATGATCGAATAAGCAGTGCCGAGTCGGCTCTCTTCAACCAGGTAGGCGACTGAAGGCCACATGATGGCCGGGATCAGGGAGAACGCGATTCCCATTAGCGCTATTGGAACGTACAGGGATACTCCGGAATAGACCATCATCAGGTAAACCGGCAATATTGCGGCGGATCCGATCATCATCATCAGGGCTCTCCTGCCGATTTTATCCGCCAGCAATCCGAACAGGGGCATGGCGACCATGGACGCGAAAATCAGCGCGCTGTTTAATTGCCCTGCCATTTCCCTGTCAGCGCCATGGAACTCCATGTAGAATTTAATGGCGTATCTCCTGAACGTGAAAATCGCGGAATAGAAGGTCACGCAGAGGAT
>CAZOGT010000437.1:0-2224 GCA_964579015.1 uncultured Acidobacteriota bacterium
TTAGCGCGAATTTAACATTCAATATTTGGGTTCATCTTGCAGTGTGGCATGAGCATCCTGCTCATGGGGTCTTCATAAGCTGGAAGCTTATGCCACGATAGTGGCATGAGCATCCTGCTCATGGAGCAAGCGGCTCTTCATAAGCTGGAAGCTTATGCCACCAGGGCGCAAAATGCTTCTTCATAAGCTGGAAGCTTATGCCACTGGAAGCTTATGCCACATTGCTTTACTTTCCGCTGTTGTGAAAATACCAGCTCCGGGCCACAAAGTCCCAGAAGTCTATGGCGCAGATGTCCGCTGAAAAAGTCAGCACTGATTCGTGTCCGTCCGGCCACCGCCAGAGACGCAAAAGAGGCTTGCCCGAAGACTCAACTTCTTCCAGGAGCTTCCTTTCGTGCTCCGGCAGGAAGGCTTCCTCCCGGTCCAGGTAGAGGGAACATTCCTCCGGGCCGGAATCCCGGAGAACAATGAACCCTTCATTTACCAGGTATTCCTCCATGGCCCGGGGGCTTGAACCCGATAACCCGATCACGCACTTTCTCCGCCCCTGGGTGCAGATAAAGCCCCGGCCCCTGGCATCATTTCTATCAGCGTCAAGCACCCGGCCGCCCCCGAGTTCAGGCTTCGTACTGATTCCGGCGGAAACAGGACGGCCGCTGAGCAGCACAGTCGCATCAACAGGCAGGTTCCGGAAAAAGGCATAGGTTATTCCGGCTTCCTCGGCCAGTTCAACCTCCACCTTGCTCCTGGCCTCCCACCAGGCGGCAATCTCTCCCAAGGTCGCAGTCCACACCTTCTCCCCTTCCCTCTCAATCAGGTGCGCCAGGCGCTGGATCTGTCCGGATAACAGCATGAACCTCTCCGGGTGGAACATCAGGTGGTATATCTCACCTCTCCGGTGGCACATTCGCCAGCTCTCAAGCCACACGTGCAGCATTTCTCCAGGTTCAGATATCCGGTAGCGGTCAATCATAAGTTCATCGTCGGGACCTGTCACCGGCAAATCAAGCATTCCGCTGTCCGTGGAAGGGATGCTGACAAGCTCGGAAAGGCTGCTGATGTGATAAAGATCCTCCAGCTTGCCGGCCGAATCACGGCCCTTCCCTTCCAGGCCGTTCAGCAGGTAGCGGCAGCTCACCCAGCTGTACCCTTCCTCCCGCAACACCTCGAGGGTATCCTGGTTGTAGTTGAGGTAGGGAGGACGAAAACCGTGTGGCTCGAAGCCGTATTTGCGAAAAACCTCTGCGCCCGAAGCGGCCATCTTTCGCTGTGCCTGCCGGGAATAACGGTCCATCCTGACATGATAATGCCCATGGACCGCCAGGCAGTGCCCCTGCTTTTCCAGCTGCCTGACCAGGGATATGTGCCGGTCCAGCACCGATCCGGTGACGAAAAAAGTGGCCTTGATCCCTTTCCGGATAAAAACCTTGTCAAACTCCTCCAGCAGCTTCCGGAACCGGCGGCGGCCGAACCCGAACCTGACAACGATATCAAACAGCCTCCTTACGGCCAGCAGCGCTCCCTTTGTCCGAAGTACATGCCTGACGTGTTTCAGCATTCAGCAAACCCTTCATCCCGATTGCATTCTGTCTGCCCGGAAATATTGTTCTAATCTGATAAAATGCACAACCCTGGTCCTGAGACCCGGATCCATCCATGCTGGTTTCAACCCGAGAATTCTTTAACCCCGCTAATCACCCTCTCCTGCTGCTCACCTGTAATGCCCGGAAACATTGGAAGTGAAACTATTTTTGCTGCTGCTTCCTCCGTAACCGGCAGGTCCCCTTCCCTGTACCCGAGATAATTGTATGCCTTTTGAAGGTGAAGGGGGACTGGATAATGAAGCCCTGTAAAAATCTGCCTCTTCTGCAAATACTCCATGAGGCCTTCCCGGTCGGAAACCTGGATCACGTACAAATGATACACATGCCTCTGGTTAGGGCCCTCCAGGGGAATCGTAACAGCATCAACTCCCTTGAAGCCCTGATTGTAGCGGGCAGCCGCCTCTCTTCGCTGCTCGTTCCAACCGGCCAGGGATCTGAGCTTGATCCTGAGCAAGCCGGCCTGGATTGAATCAAGGCGCCCATTGTAGCCTTCAAAGTCATGGTAATATTTGCGGGCCTGCCCGTGGTCTCTCAACATTGCAATGGTTCCGGCGATCCCTTCATCGCTGGTGGTTACTGCCCCGCCTTCCCCAAGAGCTCCCAGGTTTTTACCGGGGTAA
>CAZOGT010000438.1:0-2216 GCA_964579015.1 uncultured Acidobacteriota bacterium
CTGTGCAGGTCCCATCACGAGAAATGGAACGGGGAAGGTTACCCTGACGGTTTGTCCGGCAGGAATATACCTCTGCCCGGACGTTTGATGGCGATCGCGGATGTTTATGACGCTTTAATAAGTTCCAGGGTCTACAAGCCGCCTTTCAGCCATTCCGATGCCACGACTATCATCCTGGAAGGCAAGGGGACCCATTTTGATCCTGAAATAATAGATGCCTATGAAAGGGTCCACTCGGAGTTCGAGAGGATTTCCTCTGAACTGGCTGACCAGGATAATGTTACTCCCGGAATGATCAGGGAGTAAAGTGCCAGCCAGCTGCTTTCATTTCAGCCGTTTTTACATCCGGTCCGGTCCAGGCGGAAAGGCTGTGTGCGGAGCCGTCCTGCAGGGATCAGCCCTTATTAATACATTGCGGTAACGTCAGAGGAACCACTGATGCAGAAAACATTTAACTTCCGGTCCTTTATTTCCATCAATACGTTTCTTTTTTTTATCATGATGGTCCTTAGCGGGGCCGCTGCTTACATAAAACCTGAAGGGTCTGTCGCTTCCTGGCATTCGTGGAGCCTTTGGGGACTGGACAAGGGTGGATGGGAAGAGCTGCATACCCTGATCGGATTTTTTTTCCTGTTTTTTTCACTGGTCCATATCGTCCTGAATTGGAAGATGCTTTGCCAGTATCTCAAACAAAGGAAATTTTTCAGCTCTGAGCTGGTCCTGAGTCTTCTTGTTCTATTTTTTGTTTCCGGCAGCAGCATTCTGCAGATCCCCCCCCTCTCGCTTGTAATGGATGCCGGAGACCACCTTTCGGATTCATGGGCTGACAGCGGGACACCCCCCTTTGACAGGGCGGAAAGGCTCACTCTGCAGGAACTGTGTGAGCATCCCGAGGTGGGTATCAAGGTGGAAATTGCGCTGCAGCGGCTGGAGCATTCCGGCATCACCACAGCCAATGCCGATTCCACCCTGGAAAACCTGGCCGGGGAAAGCGGAAAATCTCCCGCTGAACTGTATCAGATTATCAGGGATTGAATCTTCCGGGGATGATGATCAATTTGTTTTTTGCGGAAGGCGGACGCAGGCAATAAAAAAGGCGGGAGCCGCGATTGCAACTCACGCCTTTTTATTGCTATATATCAATCCCGAAGTCGATCGGGGCGTTTTTCTGGTGGAGGTAAGCGGGATCGAACCGCTGACCCCCTGCTTGCAAAGCAGGTGCTCTCCCAGCTGAGCTATACCCCCTCAAGGGTGCATATTTTACCACAATAATCTCTCCTGTGGAACATGGGCCATTTCAGGGAATCTCAGGCCTGCCAATCCTGTAGAGGATTTCACCGGCCCTGGGAACCATCAACCAGCCGCTCTTTCCCGCTGCCCAGGATTCAGGGTCAATTGAGGCCGGATCAGAGTAGCCGAGGCCTATCCGGCGGCACCGTTCCTCGGGAATGCCGGTAGCCAGTGTGACCTGGATCCTGGGAGTTTCGATTCCGGTCTCCCGGTCATATTCGCCAAGACCCCTTACATGGGTACTGTGGGCCAGTACTCCCCCGGGATAGCCCTTGTATGTATCCCATTGCTTGAGGAAGAAATCACGGACATGGTATCCGACTTCGTCAAGGATCTTTCCGTGGGAATAACTGACCTCGGTGATATGGGGAGCGTAAATTATCACCTCACCTCCATCCTCGACAGCCGGATCCATCTTGTACATTCCCTTGGCCGCAGTCCAGATATCCCTGTACATAGAGGGCATGACCGAAAGGACCCTGGAAACAGGCCTGTCAAGCCATTTGATGTGAATAAGGGATGAGAGGCCGGCAGCCTGTTCGTAAGCCTCCTCCGGTGATCCATAGTAGAGCCCGGCAAGCTGGTTGCCTGAAACTACCAGGCTGAAGCAGGACCTGGGCGTCCGGATCATCCGGGCAGCCAGGTCAATCAGCTGCCGCACCGGAGTGTACATGGTTCCGATTATGGCATAGTTGGTTATTATCGCTCCCAGCCAGTGAGTATAGTTGATGATTTCGGAGCCTCCAATGCCGGGGAAAAAATATTTATTTCCCCCTGAGAAACCCACTACCTCATGAGGGAAGGTGGGGCCGCAGATAATCAGGTGATCATAGTCCAGCACCATCCGGTTGACGAAGACCGGAATCTCCCTGAGCAGCCCCGCATCATTACCTGTTCCCTCCAGCCGGTCCCCGACAATCTCTCTG
>CAZOGT010000439.1:0-2212 GCA_964579015.1 uncultured Acidobacteriota bacterium
GTTCGTTGAAAGCGACTGGTTAACCTGTTCCAGCGCTTTCCGGTAATCACCCCTCAGGCTCGAAATTCTTGCCAGCTCCAGGTATGCCGCCGAATGCCAGGCATAATCCCAGGTTGCCCGGTACAGGGTGTCAACAGCTTCGTCATAAAGCCCAAGGTTCTTCAGCGTCATCCCCAGTAAATAGTGGGCTTCGCAGGTAGATGGGCGGGTATGGTTCCGGGTGAGCCTTTTTACAGCCCTGTCGAAATATCTCCGGGCGGCAGTATATTCCCAGTTCTTGAGATGGATATTTCCAACGGCAATGTTGCACCGGATATCATCCGGGTCGCGCCTTAAAGCTTCCTCGAAGTAATCCATGGCATCGAGGGTCGGATTATGAAACTGCAGAATCCGGCTGCCTGCCAGGTAAAGCTCTTCAATGGTTTCCATCTCTTCCGGCGGGTCCGGCCTTTTCACTTCTTCCGGAAGCTCTCCTTTTTCTTTCGGCGGCACCGGCTGGTAGGAAACCAGAACTTCATTGTCCTCCAGGTCGAGCATTTCGGTGTAGAGGTCGGTCAGTTCAAAGGGGCCGTTAATGTCTACTGTACCTGTGAAGGCGGTTTCAGGAGAAATCTCCACTGTCTTCTCTAATACCACTGTTTCATTCTTTTTCAGGAGGATCCTGGCCCGCTCAACCTTCCGGGTGGAGTAGTAACCCAGGAAGACCTGGTTATCTCCTTCTTTTTCCAGGTTGACGGCCCCGTTCAGGTTGGCGTTCTTGAATCCCCGGATATCCTTTACCGGGTACCAGTACTGCTTGAACGATTTGACCTCATAGGGGCGGATCCAGCTGTAGTCGGGCTGGTTGTCGGAAAAGGCTCCCACCATGATTTCAACATAGGGCCCGTCATTCTCAGTCAGCCTTGCTTCAGTGGCCTGCCCTCTTTCTCCCGATCCCCATTCCCACAGCTTGGCTCCTTTTACGATGTTGTGATCCCCGACGTGCACGGTGCCGGCCTCTTTTCCGTGGTCATAGCCTCCCATGAAATCTTCCTGCAGGTCGTAGGCGAAGTAGGAATTCTGTTCGACGGAATTCTTCCACCAGCTGATATCCACGCCATGCCTGAAATCCCTGCCGTTGTAGATTTCAGTGGCAACCGGCCAGCGGGCGAAACTGTTTTTAGCGTGGTAGGTAACCGTGTCCACGCTGGGCGGAAAGATCACCTGGTAATCCTCGTTGGTATGCGCCGCCACATTGGCCCAGTAGAGAAAGGTGTTGGTATAGGGGGTTGGGTTATGAATCTTTACCTCGGCCTGGTAATAAGACTTCCCGGGGAACATGGTAATTCCGATGGTCCATCTCATCTGGTGGCGGGGTTCTGTTTCTCCGATCCAGATGGTTTTGCTGCCGTCGCTGTTTTCAGCCAGGTGGTAGTCAACCGGAAGGAAGGTTGAGGCCCGGTGGTGATGAATCACGCACCATTCAATCCCGCCGGAAACCCAGGCCCCGGTCATGCCGATGTTGGAAGGTTTTACAACGTTGTTTTTGTAATGGAAATTGTAGTTATTGGTTTTATCGGTGCCGTAATAAACCTTCCCCCCGATTTCAGGAGTGACGGCAAGTTTAATGTACTCGTTTTCAAGGACCAGGGCTTTCCAGGCCTTGTCTGTTTTCTCATTTGAAATCATGTCGTTAAGCGCGTAGGGATAAACAACCCGGGAAGCGCCCTGGTAGGATTCCCCCTTGAAAAACATCGGGTTTTTATCAGGAGGGTGAACCGGGTACGTCGGCAGCACCCAGTTTTCCTCAGAGATTTTAACCTGGGCCGGGAGCGTGCCTGCGGCCAGGAAAAGAGAGAAAAGTAGACAGGGTACAAGTTGATAACGCGGTGAAAATTTCATGCTCATCCTGTTTCTTCCGGAAACATGCTTCCCGGTTGGAAAATGAAAATCAGGGTTGTATTCCTGTAAAAACGTCTCAGGATTTCTTGTTGACAAGGCCGACGATCAAGAGCAGGATTATCGCTCCAACAAGTGCGGCAAACAGCAGCCCAACGATTCCGCCAATTGATATCCCTAATAAGTTGAATACCCAACCTCCCAGAAAGGCCCCGACCACACCTACAATCAGGTTTCCAATCAAGCCGAATCCCCCGCCTTTCATAACTACACCGGCAAGCCATCCAGCCACAAGGCCAATTGCGAGAAACAAGATAAGGTTTGTGATGTTCAT
>CAZOGT010000440.1:0-2198 GCA_964579015.1 uncultured Acidobacteriota bacterium
CTCTTTACCAAAGAAGGGACAAAAGGGACTATAGGGACACAAGGGACCCAAAAAACTCCAGGGGCCGGCTTCCTGAAAGCCAGGATAGATAGAATGGTCCCTAAGGTCCTTTAGGTCCCTTTGGTCCCTGTCCCTTATCCCTTATCCTCACCTTGCCCTGAATAACAGAACGTCCCTCAGGCGGCAAAAACGAAAAACAGGCAATAAAAAAAGGCCGGGTCGGAACCCGGCCTTCTTGTGAAAGGAGGAACTATGGTTGGTTATTCAGGAAGTACTACTGAGTCGATTACATGGATGACTCCATTTGAAGTCACGATGTCGGTCTTAAGGATCCTGGCACCGTCTACCATCGCACCGTCGCCCATGGTGATTTCAAGGGACTGGCCCTGAACTGTGTTCAGGGATTTCCGGGCCAGGACGTCTGCAGCCATCATCTTACCGGGGACCACATGGTAGGTAAGAATGGCGGTAAGCTTGGCCGTGTCCTTGAGCAGCGCCTCTACCGTGCCTTCCGGAAGCTTTGCGAAAGCTTCATCGGATGGGGCGAATACGGTGAAGGGGCCGGGGCTCTTCAGGGTGTCTACCAGCCCGGCGGCCTTTACTGCCGCTACCAGGGTGTTGAATGACCCGGCGGCTACCGCGGTATCGACTATGTCCTTGGTTTTGTGGTCACCGGCTATCAGGCCTGGGCTCATCAGGAACATCGACATCAAACTAATGGTTGCAATCTTAAATACTTTTTTCATTTCGGATCTCCCGTGTTTGTCTATATTATATTAACGTTTGTTCAACAAATTCACTAGAAAATATGTAGACAAGAGTGGAAGGATTCATCATTTGTAAAATTTTTCGGCCAGCGATTCGATCGATTAAGGCTTTTTGCAGCGGAGTGACGGAGTGAGGGGCTTTCAGGAGGACGAGGATTTTCAGGGAATTCCCTTTCCGGAACTTGTCGTAAGGTTGATAATGACCATTAGAATGGAGCGTGGATAATGAAGGTTCCAGTATCCGGGCCGGAAAAAAAGATAATACTGTTGACCGGGGCCACCGGTTATGTCGGAGGAAGGCTGCGCAGGTTTTTGGAGGATAGAGGCTTCTTGCTGCGCTGCCTGGCAAGGAATCCTGATCATCTTGCGGGCAGGGTTGCGCCGGGGACCGAGGTGGTCGGGGGAGACCTCCTGGTTCCGGAATCCCTGGCAGCCGCCATGGAAGGTATTGACGTCGCCTTTTACCTGGTGCATTCCATGGGTACGAGCGGAGACTTCCAGGTGGAGGAGCGCCGGGCCGCCCGCAATTTTGCCTCCGCCGCCCTGGAAGCGGGTGTTGAAAAGATTGTCTACCTGGGAGGCCTGGGCCGGGATCTGAATCTTTCTTCCCATCTTTCCAGCCGGCAGGAGGTCGGACGGATACTCCGCGAATCTGGTGTTCCGACACTTGAGTTGAGGGCCTCGATAATCATTGGCTCCGGCAGCCTTTCTTTCGAGATGATCAGGTCCCTGGTGGACCGGCTTCCGGTGATGGTAACCCCCAAGTGGGTAAGGGCGGCGGCCCAGCCGATCGCGATAGAGGATGTCCTGTTCTACCTGTCGGAATCGATCTCCCTGGAGACTGACGAAAGCCGGATTTTCGAGATTGGCGGACCGGATCAAGTCTCCTACGAGGGACTGATGAAAGAGTATGCCCGCCAAAGGGGATTGAGGCGCTGGATAATCCCCGTACCGGTACTGACCCCGCGTCTTTCAGCCTTGTGGCTGGGGCTGGTAACCCCGGTCTTTGCCAGGATAGGAAGCAAACTGCTGGAGGGAGTCAAGAATGCCACGGTGGTGGAGGACCCCTCGGCCCTGGATGCTTACAGCATCCGGTCACGGGGAATCAGCCAGGCGATCCGGGAAGCGCTCGACAACGAGGACCGGGAATTCGCGGAGACCCGCTGGTCGGACGCCCTGTCGTCCGGCGGGTGTAATACAGGTTACGGAGGAGAGCTTTTCGGGTCGAGGATCGTGGACTCCGATGCCATCGAAACCGATCTGTCTCCCGGGCAGTTGTTCGGGCCGGTACAGGAAGTCGGAGGGGAGAGGGGCTGGTATTTCGGCAACTGGCTCTGGCAGCTCCGGGGTTTCATCGACCTGCTTGCCGGAGGGGTGGGAGTGCGAAGGGGAAGGCGTCACCCCGTCGAGATTGCTCCCGGGGATGCCATA
>CAZOGT010000441.1:0-2151 GCA_964579015.1 uncultured Acidobacteriota bacterium
CCCCGTTTATGGTTCTGTTTCTGCTTTGTACGGCGACCCTCTTTCCCCTTGACCTGAAGAACGCCAAAATCGTCATCAGCCCTGATGCGTCCATAACCGTTGCCAAGGCTGCCCAGACCCTGGCGGAGGAAATCCAGAAAAGGACCCAGGCAAGGCTGGAATCAGGAACGGAATGGGAAAGGGGCCAGGGGCCCGCAATTCTCCTTGGTACGCCTGCTCAACTCAAAGAAATTGCCGGGGAACTGGTGAGCCGCCTGGATGCGGCCCCGGAAGGCAATGAGGGCTTTCGAATCCAGGTTTTTTCAGACAGTGTCGTTATCGCCGGCAACAGCGAGCCGGCCGTAATGTTTGGTGCAGGATACCTCCTGCGCAACCTGAAGATGCAAAGGGGCAAGATTCTTGAGATTGAGGATTCCTTCCAGGTCGCGACAGCTCCAAAAATCCCTCTGCGAGGGCACCAGCTGGGCTTCAGGCCCAAGGTCAATTCCTATGACGGCTTTACCATCAAGATGTGGGAGCAGTACATTCGGGACCTGGCTGTCTTTGGAACCAATGCCATTGAACTGATTCCACCCCGCTCCGAAGACGCGGACCAAAGCCCCCACTTTCCCCTTCCGAAAATCGAAATGATAGCGGAGCAATCCCGGATAGCTCACGAGTACGGCCTGGAGGTATGGGTATGGTACCCGGCCCTGGACAAAGACTACTCTGACCCGGCACAGGTTGAATTCGCCCTCAAGGAATGGGCTGAAGTCTTCAAAGCCGTCCCCCATATCGACCATATCTTCGTGCCTGGCGGCGATCCAGGGCACACCCAGCCAACATATCTGCTTGGCCTTTTGGAAAAACAAACAGCGTCTCTCAAAAAATACCATCCACATGGAAAAATGTGGGTTTCCCCCCAGGGCTTCTCCAAGGAGTGGATGGAGGAGTTCTACCAGCTCATGGAACAGGAGCCGAAATGGCTGACAGGTATTGTGCATGGGCCCCAGGTGCGAGACAGCATTCCTGAGCTGCGAAAGCGTCTTCCTGAACGATATCCCCTGCGCCGGTACCCGGACATCACCCACAGCCGGCATTCCCAGTACTTCGTCCCTGACTGGGACCTTGCCTACATGCTGACAGAGGCCCGCGAAGTCTATAATCCCAGGCCGCTGGACCAGACAGACATCTTCCATGCCTACAAGGACTACGCAATCGGTTTCCTCACCTACTCGGAAGGGATCAATGATGACGTCAACAAGATCGTATGGAGCTGCCTGGGATGGGATCCCGAAAGTCAGCCGATCGACATATTGAGGGATTTTTCCCGTTATTTCATAGGTCATGAATATGCCGACACCTTTGCCCAGGGCCTGATGGCCCTGGAGAGAAACTGGAGAGGCCCCCTTATCTCCAATTTCGGGGTTGAGACCACGTTCCAGATGTTCAGGGCCATGGAGAAAAACGCCTCTCCCCAGGTGAAGCTGAACTGGCGCTTCCAGCAGGGCCTCTACCGGGCCTACTATGATGCCTATGTCCGGCAGCGGCTGGCGTATGAATCAGGGCTTGAAGACCGGGCCATGGATGCCTTGCGGGATGCAGGCAGGACCGGTTCCCTCATTGCGCTGTCAGAGGCCGGGGAGATCCTGGACCAGGCCGTCAGGAACCTGCCGGCTCCCGATATCAGGGCCCGTCTCTTCGAACTGGCTGAAGCACTCTACCAGAGCAGCCGCAGCCAGCTGAGCGTCGAAAAATACCAGGCCATCTCAGTAGGGCGCGGGGCCAACCTTGATACGGCTGACGTACCTCTCAACAATCGGCTCTGGCTGAAGCAGCGCTTCGAGGAAATCCGCGGCATGGAGAAGGAAGATGACCGGCTGGAAGCTATCGATGAAATAGTCAACTGGACCAACCCGGGACCTGGAGGCTTCTATGACGATCTCGGGAACCTCGCGTTCCAACCCCGCCTGGTGAGGGGCCCCGGCTACCCGGAGGACCCGGCCCACCTGAAATCTTCCTATACAAGCCTCGGGCGGGAAGGCTATAGAGCAGGGAAAGGACAGGTCCGCTACTACCCGATCTCCTGGTGGAGTACGGCTGGAACCCTGAACGACCATCCCCTGAAGCTGCGCTACGATAACCTCGACCCGGCGGCACTATACAAGATCA
>CAZOGT010000442.1:0-2145 GCA_964579015.1 uncultured Acidobacteriota bacterium
GATTGTTTGTGTATTCGAGTTCAAACCTAATAGTGGGAACAAGAAAGAATCAAATTATTTTCATTTTATCTTCAGTCCATTGCGCCGGAACAGCAGCCAGAGGAAGAAGGGGCCGCCCAGCATGGCCGTGATTATCCCCACCGGGATCTCGGCCGGGGCGATCAGGGTCCGGGCCGCGGTGTCGCAGACAGCCAGGAAGCTTCCTCCGAGGAGCAGGCTGGCCGGAAGGAGCACCCGGTGGTTCCATCCCACGATCATGCGGCAGATGTGGGGCACGATCATTCCGACAAACCCGATCGGTCCGCACAAGGCCACAACCGATCCCACCAGCAACGAGGTGCAGACGTAGATCAGTGCCTTGGACCTGACGGTTTCCACTCCCCTGCTGGCGGCGATGTCCTCATCAATGGTCAGCAGATCAAGATCCCTGGTAAGCGCCAGGAAAACCGCCATTGCCGGGAAAAAGACTACGGCCAGGGGGATAACCGCGGCGAGGCTGACCACCTCCAGCCCGCCCATCAGCCAGCGGATGATCTGGTAGGACTGGGTGAAGTCGCTCAGGTACTGGATGAAGAGGATCAGGCTGGAAAAGAAAAAGCTGACCGCCACCCCGGCCAGGAGCAGGGTGTAGGTATTGTTGAACCTCCGGTTCAGACCGGCCGCGGCCCAGACCAGTCCGACCACCAGCAGGGCCCCGGCAAAGGCGCAGATGGAGATCCCGCTGATCCCGAGGATGGAAAAATGCAGCCCGCCCCAGACCGCCAGGGATGCGCCCAGGGAAGCGCCGCTGGAAACCCCGAGGGTAAAAGGGGTAGCCAGGGGATTGCGGAAAAGAGCCTGGAAGGACATTCCGCACACGGCCAGGGAAGCCCCGGCCAGGAATGCCGCCAAATCCCGCGGAATCCGCAGGTCCCAGTAGATCCGGGCTTCCATGCCTTCGCTGTTCCGGAAGACTTCAAGGGGACTGATCCACTCGATTCCGGCGGAAGGAGCAATCATCAGCACTGCCGCCGCCAGGACGGACAGGCCCAGGATCTGCGTGGTGTGTGCCCTGGCTCCCCCCATTATTCCGCAGCCTCCGGCAGGACCCTTTTACCCAGTCCCGGATGATCAAGGACGGTAAAGGGATGGTTGTAGAGTT
Organism: uncultured Acidobacteriota bacterium; assembly: GCA_964579015.1. Lineage (GTDB taxonomy): Bacteria > Acidobacteriota > UBA6911 > RPQK01 > JAPXNP01. The sequence goes on from CAZOGT010000442.1 coordinate 1,142, forward strand.
CTTCAAGGATCCGGGCGTCGGCAAACCCGGAACTCCCCGCGAAATAGTGGATTTCTCCGTCCTTCAGCGCCAGGACCCGCTCTGACCCGGAAATGGCGGTATTCAGGTCATGGGTCACCGAAACCAGGGTGACCCCTTTTACCCGGTTGATGTGCTGCAGCAACCTGGTGATTTCCGCGTTCCATCCCGGGTCGAGGTGGGCTCCCGGCTCGTCCAGGAGCAGGATTTCCGGGGACTGGGCCAGGGCCGCCGCCAGCTGGACCTTCTGCTGTTCCCCGCTGCTGAGTTCGAAAAGGTACCGGTCCCTGAGGTGGGCCGTGCTGGTCTGCTCCAGGGCCTCCGCCACCGCCTTCCGGTCTGCGGCGCCGGGGGCGGAAAGGGGGCCGAGGTACGGGTACCTGCCCATCGAAACGAAGTCATGCACCGTGTAGGGCAGTCCGCTGCCGGCTGAGCCCTGGGAAACGTACCCGATTTTCCTGGCGAGTTCGGCCCTCCGGAACTGGTTGATGCATCTCTCCTGGATCAGGATCCTCTGGTCAGGAACCCGCAGCAGCCGGCAGAGGCATTTCAGCAGCGTGGTCTTGCCGGCACCGTTAGGCCCGACAACCGCTACTGATTCTCCCCGGACTATCTCCAGGGAAAGGTCCCGCAGGATCTGGATCTCTTCCCGGCGGAAATTCAGGCTTTCCACTTTAATCATCTTCATGTCCCTCCGCCCCCATCCGGTCCTTTTTCGTCCAGAATGGAGGCAAGGCCCTCGATGACCTTCACAAACCGCGGCCCGGGCAGGGTCCAGAAGTCTTCATCCATCACATGGACGCGGCCGCTGTCCCAGGCGGAAGTGCCTTTCAGGGGGGACCATTCCCGGAGCAGGGCATCCTTCTCCAGCCCCTTTTCCCTGAAGCCGGGGACCAGGTCCAGGATCACGTCGGGATTCATCCTCAGGAGGCCTTCAATCGAAACCGCGGGATACCGGATTTTTCCGCTGTAGGCATTAGTTCCAC
>CAZOGT010000443.1:0-2121 GCA_964579015.1 uncultured Acidobacteriota bacterium
TGATTACCGGCAGGAGCGCGACCTTCCCCCAGAGGGTACACCTGGACCTGGATGACAGAAGCGTGGGTATCGCAGAGACGAGATCAGTAGATGTGGTCGTTAACATTGAAGAAATAAGGGACGCGTTAACCTTCAGGGTGCCGGTGAGGCCGGCTGATGGGGAGGACAGGGTAGCCCTGATCAATTACCGGACCGTGGAGATAACCATTTCCAAACCTGCTTCTCATGAAGGCATTATCAACCGTGACCTTTTCAGGGCTTACGTTTCCGTCAGCAGCGATCGGCCCGGGGGAGAAACTGTTGATATTGTTCCGGAAATCCCGATACCTGAGGAATATGAAGGCATTGTCAGGCTTGAATCCACTGATCCTGAAACAGTCAGGGTAACGGTCAGGAACAGCTCTTCCTGAGGCTTTGAGAAGAGGCCTCATTCTCCTGCAGCTGGTTTCACTTGTTATAATATTGAGGAATTCGTCCCCCTGGTACAGCCATGATTAAACAGAATCCTGTAAACAGAGCCTCTGTAAAGATTAAAAGCAGAAATGAACTTGCCGCTGAACTCCGAAAACTTAGGGAAGAAGGCAGCGTGGTGGTATTCACCAATGGCTGTTTTGACCTTCTTCATCCCGGTCACCTCAGATACCTGGAGGAGGCAAAATCTTGGGGGGACATCCTGGTAGTCGCAATAAACTCGGATGCATCCGTGAAACGGCTGAAAGGCCTGGACCGTCCGGTCATGGACGAGAATTCGAGATCTGAGTTGATTGCCGGCCTGCACTGCGTCGATTTTGTTACGACGTTCGGGGAGGACACCCCGAAGGAAATCATCGACGAACTGCTTCCCGGGGTGCTGGTCAAGGGAGGAGACTGGTCAAAGGACAAAATCGTAGGCAGGGAAACAGTGGAAAAACATGGCGGCACAGTCATGAATATCAGGTTCGAGGAAGGCTACTCAACCAGCAATATCATCAAAAGAATTGAACAGGCCGCACTGGCACGGGAATTCAGCTCTTCAGACTGATCACTATGCATCGCTTTTCTTCAATTGTTGAAACACTGAAGAAATCCGGACACGTCGAGGGAACCGGCAGTTCTGAATCGGCTTTCCTGGTTTCTCTCCTGGCCGCTTCAGAAACCAGCCCCCTGCTGTGGGTGCTTCCTGACAACAATGCCTGCGAGAGTGCCTGCCAGGAACTTTCCACATTTCTCCCGCCAGGAGATCCTGAAAGAAACATTCTGCTCTTTCCGGAGATCGAATCCAGCTATTACCAGGGTATTTCCCCCCATCCCAGCACCGCGGTAAGGAGAGCCCTTACGCTCTGGCAGCTCTGCTCCGGGTTCAACGGAGTGGTGCTCACTACAGTCAAATCCCTGCTCACCCTGCTCCCTCCCCCTGGTCGCCTGTTCAGCAATTGCATCCATCTTGAAACAGGGGCATCAGCAGAGCCGGAAATCCTGGTCTCCTCCTTAAGGGACATCGGGTATACCAGGGCTGACGCTGTAACCGAGAAGGGTACCTTTTCAACCAGGGGCGGCATTGTGGACGTATTTTCCACCTCCATGGAACATCCGCTCCGCATCGATTTTTTCGGGGATGAAATTGACTCGATCAGGGAGTTCAGCGCGTCCACCCAGAGATCCATAAGGATGCTCCCCGAAGCAGACATCATTCCCGTCAGGGAGATCATCGTGACGGATGAGGACCTGGAAAAGTGGAATATCGTTTCCTTTGAGTACTGGAAAGAAATCAGATATGCGGATGACCTCGAAGAAAAATACGCTTTCACCAGCCATAAGGAACTGTTTAATGGTTTCGAATTTCTGTTCCCGATGCTCCATGCGGACCAGGTGGGGTTGATCGACTACTTCCAGCACCAGCCGAAGCTGATTGTTTCAGAGCCGGATGATTCCCTGGGCATGGGAATCCAAATCCTGGATGAGGCCTCCCGGGAATATGAGTCCTGCGCGGGCGAAGGGCTTCTGGCCCTTCGCCCCGAGATGCTTATGCGGCCCGGGGGATGGTGGAAAAAACTGGTAACTGAAGCCGGGTATTCCTTTTCCGCTTTCCAGGCCCCGGAATTTTACCGTCAAAAAATCGCCAGCTTCTCCTTTCAGCCGGAA
>CAZOGT010000444.1:0-2119 GCA_964579015.1 uncultured Acidobacteriota bacterium
AAAAAGGTCATAGACCCCGGGACTGATTCCGCGGAAACCAAACCTGCCGTCATCCCCGGTGACCGTGGTGGTACCATCTTGAACCACTATTACCACGATGTGGGGCACTGGTACGCCTTCTTCATTGATAACCGTGCCCGCAATGCTGCCGGGGGACTGTCCGGCCAGCGGAGCCAACAAGAAAACTGTTGACAGCAGTGTATATATAGAGAAAAGTGAGTGTTTTTTCATATTCAGGGTCCTCTCTGGATCGCCGCTCTGACAATTGACGATTGTGGCGCGCCCCGGGAGCGCGAATCTCCCGATTCGCATTTCAATCAACACCGCCGGAAGGCGGCAATCATCAGGAAAGCTGAAAGCCCCGACTTTCAGCAGCCTGTGGGGTTACCTGGACCCGTCAGGGGAGGGTACAGGAAGGATCGGAACCCATCCAGGGGAGCACTACCGTTCCGAGTATTGAGTGCTAAGCCGCATTCCTCACCAGCCCGCTATTGCGCCACGGGAACCGGTGAGAAATCCGGGTTACACGAGCCAGGCTGTTTGGGAGGTGGGCGGAGCCCTGAATCGGTAGAGGGTGAAGGAAGCGGACAGCAGCGGGATGTTTTCTTTTGTTTCGGCCGGCATCACTCGAACCCCCGGCGTAATATCCGGGGCTCTCCAGCCGGCAAGGAGGGGAAGGGAGTGGATATCGAGGTAACCAGGGGATTCGTAGACGAATCCGCAGTAGCTCTGATGTCCGGAATGGGAATGGTGCGAGGCCTCTTCCGGGAGGAAGAAAGCGGAGAAGAACACGTCTACGGAAGCCGCTATTCCATAGCTGAACATTGTCAGCGCCAGGAGGGCTGCAACCTGCACCTGAATTTTCCGCATCCTTACAATTCTCCTTTTGTCGATATAAACAATTGAAAACGAATCCGGCGAATGATCCCTCCTGCCACGATGCGGCTCCGCTTTCGGCATTCGGTTTGGAGAATGTCTTCCGGAGCCGGAACTCCCGTTCCAGGCAATCGCCGGATTCGGTTTCACTGATCCTGTATGCTGAAAGCCGGTTGAGGTTTCAATTGACGATTGCGGCAGGTCCGATCCTCGGACCTGCGAGCGAAAGCGAGCCGCGCCGGGAACGCGAATCTCCCGATTCGTATCAAGCTGAACAAGAGCCTCAAAAAAAAGCAAGGTTCATCCAGAGTGGAGCAAGGCGAATGGTTCTCCCGGTGCTACCTTCCGCATCGGGACCGTGAGGCCATCACCCAGCATGTTTCTGTACATCTCGCCGACAGCATCTCCCGGTCGGCGATTGAGAAGATCGATCTTTCGATAAAACACCTGCCCGAATCGAGAAGAAAGTTGGAACGCCGGAAGAAACTGGAGGCCCTGATTGACGCCGGACATGGTTCCTGCGTCCTGCACGAGCCTGAAATCCCGGCGATGATCCAGGAGACCCTCATACATTTTTACCGGGAGCGCTACAATCTTTACGCCTGGGCCGTGATGTCTAGTCATTTCCATACCCTTTTTCAGCCTATAAACGGATGGACGATGACGAAAATCGTGGCCCCCTGGAATAAATTTAACGGCGAGAAGGATCAGGGAGTACCTGAGGGGGGAGGAACTGGTACAATCAAGGTGAAACCACGAAAGCTCGTAATCATTGACCATTTCGCAGGAAAGCTCCAAAAATCATGAAACATGTCCCGGGTTACCCCTATACCTTCAACCCTGAGGCCTGCAGGAGCTGCCCGGGCAACTGCTGTAACGGAGAGAGCGGAAACGTTTGGGTCTCTCCCAAGGAGATCGAGTCCATTGCTGAGTTCCTGGGTATCAGAACCGGGGAGTTTGTGCTGGATTATCTTCGAAAAATAAAAGGGCGCCTCTCCATAAAGGATTTGCGATCAGGCGACAACTATGCCTGCGTGTTTTTCGATGAGAAGAAAAACGGATGCATCATCTATCCGGTAAGGCCCGAACAGTGCCGGACCTTTCCCTTCTGGCCCTGGTTCAGGGAGCATCCGGAGAAGGTGTTCAAGGAATGCCCGGGAACCTTGCGATTGACGATTGACGATTGACCGCCTTACCCGTTCATAAGCTGGAAGCTTATGCCAGACTGTTGATAAAGCTCAAT
>CAZOGT010000445.1:0-2119 GCA_964579015.1 uncultured Acidobacteriota bacterium
GCGTATGCCTGATTGCCCCGGTTCTTCCCAGCCACTGTTCCAGCTTCTGCAGCATCTCGTCCCTTTTTTCAGGCATCTGTTCGGCCAAATCCTCCTGTTCCCCCAGGTCTGCCGCCAGATCGAAAAGCTCGCTTTTTACCGGATCATAAAAGTGAATCAATTTGTAGTCTCCGTCCCTGACAGCCGCGGAAGGCTGCCGGGCCTGCGGACTGTAATGCGGATAGTACCAATACAATTCCCGGTGTTCGATTTCATCCTGGTCCTTCAACACTGCTGACAGGCTCTGGCCTTCTATCCCTTCACCAGGTTCAGATCCGTCCACAAAATCCGTGATGGTCGGGTACAAATCGTGGCTGATTGTTGGAGCATGGCACTCAACACCTGCCTTTATCTGGCCAGGCCGGCTGATGATGAGGGGCACGCGGATTCCGCCCTCGTAGAGGTGTCCTTTCCCCTCCCTCAACGGCTGATTGCCGGTCACGGGGGATAATCCTCCGTTATCGCTGACCAGGATAAACAGGGTGTTTTCCTGCAGGCCGTCATCCTCAAGCTTGTCCATGATCCTGCCGACATTGAAATCCATTCGTTCCACCATGGCCCCGTATACGGGGTCCCCCTGGGGAGAATCCGTCCTGTCCGTTTTTGCCCTGTATTTCTGAATCAGCTCCTGCGGCGCCTGGAGCGGAGTATGAACGGCATAATAAGGAAGGTAAAGAAAAAAGGGTCCGGTTCTGGATTCCTCGATGAACCGGATCGCCTCGTCAGTCAGGCGGTCGGTAAGGTACTCCCCCTCCCTGCCTCCCTCCAGCGTGGGGATTTCCGGGTTCCAGTCCTTGCCGGGGTCTTTGTATGGGTAAAAATATGCCGGCGGGCTTCCGTGCATGTACCCGGCAATATTCCGATCGAAACCCTGACGGTCAGGATAATACTTCTCTTCGTTGCCCGCATGCCATTTTCCAATGCTGATGGTCTTGTATCCGGCCGGTTTCAGGGCTTCAGCTATCGTTACCTCTTCCAGGGGAACATACATGCGGTCCTGAGGCGGAATAATTCTCCCATTTTCAGGATAGCGGTGCCGGCCTATGGCTGTTATATGCCCCGTAAACCCAACTTTGGCCGGACTCTTCCCGGTCAGCAGGGCAGCCCTTGTCGGGGAACAGACCGGACATGCTGAATAGGCATTGGTGAAACGCGCGCCCGAGGCGGCCAGGCGGTCAATATTCGGGGTTTCATAATAGGTGCTTCCGTAACATCCCAGGTCTTTCCACCCCAGGTCATCCACGACAATCAGCACTATGTTGGGGGTGCTTTTCCGGGGCCCGGACTGGCACCCAAGGGCTGCCGTGACTGAAAGCATGGCCATGTTTTCCAGGAAAGCTCTTCGGTCCATTTCACCGCCTTTTTCTAAGACAGGCCTGTTTTTTTCAGGACACTGGAAACCATCCAACAACATACCCTGTTTTCACCGGAGATGGAAGCAAATCCGAAAAAAACCGGTAAACATCGGCATGAGGCATTATAATTCCGGCATGCAGCTGATCAGCTATATCGCCCCCAGTGCCCCGGCGACCCGTCGGAAAGCCGAAGGAAACGAGCCTTTGGTTCGCCTTGAACTGGGATTCACACCTAGGTGGTACCGGCAGCATCTTGACATTGACTTCGGACTTCCCTATCACACAGACCCGGCATACCGTCTGGAGGCGCTCGAAGCCATGAGGGCCCTGCTGGCAAATCGGTTTCCAGGGACACATATCGGCAGGCATGATGCCAAACCACCTCCTGACCTGCTGACCGGAACCTATGGCGCCTGCATGGTAGCCGGGATATATGGCATACCCATTGTTTATTCCGCCGAGGGCTGGCCGAACTGTGAGCATGCTTATCTAACCGATAAAGAGCTTGACCGGCTCGAGCCTCCTGACCTTGATTCAAGCCCATTGTTCCAGGAACTCCTGGCGCAAGTTGAGTGGATTGCGCGCCAGTCAGGCTGCGTGGAGGGATTCATCAATTGGCAGGGGGTATTGAATAACGCCCAAAGGCTATGCGGCGAAAGGCTCTTTCTGGATCTCTTCGACAATCCCGGCCGCTGTGACCGGGTATTCGAATGCGTGGCCTCCAC
>CAZOGT010000446.1:0-2093 GCA_964579015.1 uncultured Acidobacteriota bacterium
GCATCTCGGCCATGCGCAGATTTACCGAGGTGATAATCCGGTTTTCCAGGACCATGATCCCGACCAGGCTGACATCAAAGATGACCTTCAGCTCCTCCAGGGTGTGCCTGAGGGTGTCTTCGTCTTCCTTCCTTTTGCTGATATCCCGGATGATTCCGATGGCATGCCACTCCCCGGAACGCTTCACGCTCGAGAGGCTCAGTTCAACCGTTAATTCCGTCCCGCTCTTGTGCAGTCCCGGCAGTTCAAGAGTCTTCCCGACAGCAGGGCCCTCCCCGGTGTCCATAAACCGCTCATAGGCCAGGCGGAACTCGGGATGAAACCTGGGTGGAGCAATCAAAGAATGCAGGTCCTTGCCGAGAGCCTCTTCTTCAGACCACCCGAAAATCTCTTCAGCCCCCCGGTTCCATCTGCTGACGCGCCCCCCCGGGGGCAGGGTGGCGGTCCCATCGCGCACCGACTCCATCATCGCCCGCAACATGCTTTCTCTTTCCCGGGCCTTCCTCTCAGCTTCCTCCTGGACGCTGATGTCTACGAAACAGTCAAGCAGGCACATCCTGTCGTAAAACCTGATCGGCTGAACAGTCTTAAGAACCGTAAGCTCCGTTCCGTCGGCACGCCTGATCCTTCCCTTCCTGCCGGAATAATCTTCGCCGGAATTCATCACCGGGCATCCCGGGCTGGTTTCATCGCACAGGTAATCCTTGCAGTGCTTACCTACCAGTTCCTCTTCCGGGATGCCGATCATCCGGGAAGCGGCACGGTTGGCGTAAAGGATCTTCAGCTCCCCGGGGTCCACGATTACAGTCCCGGTGTGGATGTTCTGCAGAATCTCCTCGATTCTCTCGTTGGCTTTGACCAGATCCTTTTCCGCCTCCCTTATCCGCCCTTTGGCCAGCAGGAGCCCCAGGAATTCTTTACGGCTGAAGGGCCTGCGGAGATAACCATCCGCCCCGGCGTCAAGGCTCTCCATAATATTTTTTTCGGAATCCTGATCCCCGAAAACAATTATGGTTATAATCCCGGCTAATGAGGGATTCCCCTTGATTTTCCCGCAGACTTCCCACGCGTTGATGTCCGGCAATTCCGCTTCGAGAACTACCAGGTCGGGATGTTCTTCTGAAACCTTATCCAGGCATTCCTTTCCCGTAGCCGCTTGCAAAACCGCGTAACCGGCCTTGCTGGCAATTGCCGCATCACCTTCGAGCAGATCAGGATCACTGTTGGCGATCAGAACACAAATCCTACTGTCAGTCATGAATGCTCCTTAAGATACCAGGGGTTTTCTCCTGGGCAAGCCTTATCAAATCTGGTCTGGAATGGATTCCGGAAAGGGGGCAACGGAGGCGGAAAGGCAGCCAATGCATATTTTCAGGATAATAATTTTCGATTTTGAAACCCATATTCCCTCTGCAGACAACAAAATCCTCCCGCATACCAATACACCATTCACGACAAAGTAAAAAAATTTCGGTCTTTCCCGAGAGAACCGGGAGCTATCCTGTGAAACTATCATAAGTTATTACCCTGTCCTCTGCACTAACTCAACAAAAACCTCTTTTCATTATCCCGGCCCGGTATTAAACTTGGGTCATCCAGAAATGAAAACAGGCAGCCCCAAGCGGAGGGCGTTTGCCACAGTCTTCCTGACTTAATCCGCCTGGCGGTTGATTTTTTGATAAATCAACCGCTGAAACTGATTTTTGATTGAAAGTTTTTTAAAGAGAAACCCGAGAGAGGCCAATGAGATTACAGAAAAAATTCAGCGTCTTCCTGGTGCTCCTGATCTTCACCGCGCTGCTCAGTGTTACTGCCGGGCAGGCCCTTGAGCCTTCCCCCGATAATCCCTGGTACTGGAGCTATCAAGGGGAAAGAGTGCTTCTGCTGGGCGGCAGCGATGACGACAACCTCTTTCAATGGCCTGAAAAGGATTTGATTGCCCAGTTGGACAGGCTGCAGACCGCGGGAGGAAACGTCATCCGCAACACCATGAGCGACCGGAATGACAAGGGGTTCGAAACCTACCCGTTCAAGCTCCTTGATTCCGGAAAGTATGACCTGAACCAATGGAACGATGAATATTGGCTCAAATT
>CAZOGT010000447.1:0-2092 GCA_964579015.1 uncultured Acidobacteriota bacterium
GAGGGTGTTTCCATCCCATTTGCTCAGCCTTACCCGGGAAGGATACCAGTTGCCATCAAACACTCTCACATCATCCCGGTCATGGATAATGATATAAAAAGTCGCATCACTACCACCAGTATCAACCTCCCACAGGCCGGCACATGAATTAGCGGCCAACAACAGGCTGAAAAGCAGGTTCAGCATAAAACACCTCGTAAGAACCGGCCCAAATCCGGGAATTATGCACCGGTACTGTTCTGTTAAATTATTTCAAGGGAAGCTGCCTGACCTTGGAATCCTCATATTTCAGAAAATTCTGGAACGACCTCTTGATCGAATTCATGTTCTTATAGCTTCGCATGTCTTCCGGCTCGTAATATTCCATCAGGAGGCCGCCGAACTGGTAGGCCAGGTAATAGTACTCAGACAGCTTATCATCCTCGGCCCGACGCCAGGTCTGGCCTCCCCTGGTCTCGTCCAGAAAGCTCTTCCTTGTCTCGTGATAACGCTCCACTATCCCTTCCAGGGCATCTTCATTCTCCAGGAAGAGGTAATCGGAAGGGCCCCCGTAACCGAGTTCCGCAATCAGGTTCAATGAGACTCCCAGGAGAATGTAGTCCTCCACTCCCCCGACGCCTCCAAGCGAGGAAGTGTTCTGGAAGTATTCATACATGAGGGACTGGGCCAGGTAGTACTTGAACCGCACCGGGTCATAATCCCCGAACATGGAACTGGTATTCATGACCAGTTTTGGCGTAAGGTCTTCCAGGGTCAGCTGCGTTACCTTCGGATTATCCAGGGAAGGGAAAAAGAGTACCCCCCTATTATTCCTGAACCAGGGGTACTTCTCCTGCAAGTCAGTAAGAACTTCTTTATAGATTTCAGCCAGGTTGACCGCGGGCGCGCTCTTCAGGGATTCATAAACCTTCCCGGCCTTTTCCTTTCGTTCCTCAACCGAGAAGCCGAAGCCCTTTTCCTTGTATAAAAGCAGGCAGAAAACAGGGTAATAATCCGGCTCCACTGAAGTGATCCAGTAATCAGCGAACTCCTCCCGGGAAAGTTCTTCGGCCTTTCCCTTCAGGATTCCGAATACGTCCAGGATGTCACTGTCACCCTTCCCTTCCGTGAGGACCTTCCAGGGGGTCCAGCCCTCCTCCACCTCTATTCTCTCGTACCTGAGCTCTTTGCGCGTCCTGGTCTGGGTATGCACCAGCACCCAGTGACCCTCAGGCCGGTCATCCACAAACTTGAAGCGGATGACAATCCTCAGGTTGCCCGAAGAATAATAGGAGAATTCCAGCTCATCCCCACCGTCCCTGTCCCTCTGATGCAGCCTTCTCCAGTTCGCATCGTAGAACGTAACATCGTTTAAGCCTTTATACACATAGCCAAGAGTGCTTCCTGTTTCCTGATCAAAAAAGTGCCAGAGATCCGCACCTGATCCATTTGAAACAAACAAAAACAAAAAAAGAGGTATTGATAAAAGAAGATTTCTGGATTTCATCAGGTAAAAACCTCGCCTTACTGGTAAATAGGGTGCCTCTCTGCTGTACAGGTTATCCAGCATTCACAGATCCGGTTATCCGGCACCCTTGCACTTCAAATCAATGCAATAAAAAACCGGGTCGATCAGCCGGCCTGCAATTCACCCGGGTTGATAGACCTTCATTCAAATATTATATCACTCCGGAAGTACTTGTCCCTGTTTTCTTAATGGGCTTCTCTTTTATTTCCAGTACTCCATGAGGCTCCTTCTTCCCAGAGACAGATGCTGCGAACGCAGACCGGGAGAAATTACCACCAAACGGATGCCCCTGCCTGCCATCCCTATCTGGAATAGGAGGATGAAGGGAAAAGATAAAACATGGATCCCTGGCCCCACGGCCATCAGCCGGTCTGGAGACCGGCGATCCGGAAAGGCCGCCTCTTCGTTGAAGTTGCGGCAACCTTGAAACGCCATAGGGGGAGAAACACGAAGCTTCTCCCCCTATGGTCAATTTATAAGACCGGCAAACTGCCGGCCCTGTTTCGAGTTATCAGGTAAAGCGGTCGGGAATTCCCCGGGAATAGGAAGCGACCGTGGAAAGCCACTTGCCGGCCCCGAAGTTCT
>CAZOGT010000448.1:0-2075 GCA_964579015.1 uncultured Acidobacteriota bacterium
CTGTCCCTTACAGGTGTTCAGACTCCGTTTTTCTGCAGGATCATCAGGTCGCTTAATGAAACAGGGCCGATCCTGTTGACCAGTCGCCTTTCCAGTATCGTGACATCAGGGGCGATCGCCTTGTAAATCTTCTGATCCAGGGTGGTCCGGTAACCGAACAGAAACATGGTGATCCTGCCTGTAAACCTCTGGTGGATCTTGTCTGTGAAGCCCTCTCTCTTCATCCTTCCAATGATGTAGATCTTGCCTCCGGGCTTGCATATCCGCAACGCTTCCTTCAGCAGATTTTCGGGCTTATCCACAACGGTAATAACAGAAAAGGAAATGACAACATCAAAAAAATCATCCGGAAACGAAGTGTTGGTCGCGTCCATGACCTGGAGCCGGGGCTTTAAGTTGGGAAAGTTCCCGGCCCTTTTACGAGCCATTTTGATCATTTCAGAGCTGATGTCTATACCGTAGAGTTCAGTCCCGTCCGGATAATAGGGAAGGGAATGCCCGGGGCCCACCCCCAGTTCAGCCACCCGCAGGGATTGACCCTCTTCCAGTTCCCTGGCCGTTTCTATATGCCCTCCCCTCAGTAAATACTTGAAGGTCAGATCGTAGAACCAGGCGAATTGCCTGTATATGAAATCAGTCTTCATTAAATCTTCTCCGCCATCTCCCCGGGCCGTACAGGCTCCCGCGGCTTTATGGCTTCAAGGTAACACAGAAGAAACATCGTTGCTTCCAGAGGGGCCGCACAGCTTCCCCGGTAAATGTCAGTTGCCGCCCATGTAATACTCGTCTATCAGTTCAACATAATCCCTGCCCAGCCTGCGGAACAATTCGGGGGTCGCCCGCTGCAGATCCCCGTCCGCTGTCTTAATGAAGCCGAGGCAGTGCTCGGCGGTATAGCTTATCACCCCGGTCCTTTCCGCGTACTCACTTGAAATAAAATTGTTGGCGCTCCCGGAACTGAGGCTGTCGGACTCCCTGAAAAACCATCTTTTCTGCAGGAATTCCGCGACAAAGCGGCCCTGCTCCTGCTTCACCCTTTCCGGAATAGACTCGGGGGAAGCCTTGATCATCAGCAGGTTCTCCGCAATTGCGGTCAGGCAATGAAAATCAAGGTACACGTCCAGCGTCCCGTAGCGGCCAACCCACCGGGAGATTGCCGCTTTAACCGCGGCCACCTCCGGCTCCGGGTTCTCATTATCCCAGTCATCCTGCTTCCGGTTGTCCCAGTTCCGGTTCAGGTCTATATCATGCATGTTGTACCGGTACCCTCCCCGTCTCACGCCGTCAGGATTCATCAGGGGGACGATATTATAGACATAATGCTCCAGCAGCCGCTCCGAACCGGGGCTTCCGTCCAGCAGCCGGCTGATAATTCCTTCAGTCACAGGCCCGGAAGCCATTTCGTAGGCATGCTGGGTCCCGGTTATCCAGACCGCCTTTTTGCCCTTGTGGTCCGCCTCGAAATCTGTAATGGTCAGCCCGAGCAGAGGACGGCCCTCCACCGAACTCCCGATCACCTGCCAAGAAAAATTTTCATTCTCTTCCCATTTATCAACCAGCTCACGAAGGTTCCGCATGGTCCAGGGAAATGCCCAGGCAAAATAGATCGAATCCTCTCGAGGGGTGAAGACAGCGGTAAGGGAGGCCTCTTCCTCGTCATAGGCGTACCTGGCTCTTTCGTACGGCTTCCAGTCCGGCTCCTGGTAATCCGTGGAGTACATCAGGGTGAATTTTTCATTGAATGTATGGTCGTTTCCGTAGGGAGTCACTGAAGGCAGGTGCTTTCTCCCGGGCCCGTAGCCCGCTATCCTGAGGCTGATTTCATGATCCCGGCAGTTGTCGATGCGAAAGTAGAACTGGTTTCCCCATTCCAGCCTGAAGGCGAACGTGTCAGGAGAATCAAAAAAGACACCGGCGCGCCCGCCCTGGAAATTACTGGTTATTGACGGGCCGTCATCAGACTCCGGAAAGACCTCCACGCTTCGAAACGCCTCGTCTTTCCTCCCCCAGCCATCCTCCACAGCCAGTTTAACCGTATAGGCCCCGGTCCGGTTGAATACATGCGTGACCTCGGG
>CAZOGT010000449.1:0-2068 GCA_964579015.1 uncultured Acidobacteriota bacterium
GCCATTCGCCATTGTGGCATAAGCTTCCAGCTTATGAACTTGCCATTCGCCATTCAAAATTGGAATTTCCAGGAGGGTCTTGTCCTGAGATAGGCTGGCCCTTCAGATCAGGTGCCCCATTCTATCCTTCTTGGTCTTCAGGTAGCGGCTGTTATGCCGGGAAGGTTCAATTATCAGTGGAACCCGTTCCGCAACACTGACCCCTTCATTTTTCATTCCTTCAAGCTTCCGGGGATTATTGGTAAGCATTCGAATGCCCTTAACCTCAAAATACCGCAGGATCTCCGCACAGAAAGCGTACTGGCGCTCATCGGACCTGAAGCCCAGCTTATGGTTGGCATCGATGGTGTCAAGTCCCTCATCCTGGAGCGCATAGGCCCGCAACTTGTTTAAAAGCCCGATACCACGCCCCTCCTGCATCTGATAAATCAGGATACCGCAGCCGCTGGCAGCAATTGCCTCCATTGAGGCATTAAGCTGATTTCCGCAGTCACAGCGGAGAGAATGCAAGGTGTCGCCCGTGAAACACATTGAATGAATGCGGGCCAGAACAGTCTTGCCCTTCACGTCCCCGGACACCAGAGCAACCGCTTCCTCTCCATTTACTGAATCTCTGAATCCGAAAATCTCAAACGTGCCGAAGAGCGTGGGGAAAACCGCCCGGACAACCTCCTCGGGATTTATGCGGGATAAACCGCTGCTTGGGCTGCAATGACTTTCCATCACCGGAATTATAACAGAATCAAGGAACTCAAATCCCGGGAGAGACCCCTGCCTGCAGACTGTTTTCACAGGCGGCTGGATGGCCGGAATCATCAGCACCTGCAGATAATTCTTCATTCCTGGCGAAATTCATCGAATTACCTTGCCATAAGCTTCAGCCTGTGCTAATAAAATACGATGACCTGTGTTAATCTCATCTACGGACACCATTTATTCAAATAATCATTTCTGATTGATTGAGAGAGGATTTAAATCATGGATGAAAACAACAAAACCACGCCTCCCGGGGCGCCACCGGAAACTCCTCCTGAAACACCGCCGCAGAGTCCTCCATCAGCCGCACCGCCGCCGCAGGGGAATGCCGGGTATGTGTCTCCAAACCGTACCATCATGCTGATTCTGGCTTATTTAAGTGTCCTGGCACTCATTCCCCTCTTGACTGAGAAAGAGGATAAGGAAGTGCAGTGGCACTCCAAGAACGGGCTGGTTATCACGGCTTTCTGGATCATCCTGGCCATAGCTTTGACGATCCTCGGGTTCATCCCGGTCATTGGACAGGTACTTGGCTGTCTGGCCATGCCGGTAATCGGGCTCGGTGGACTGGTAGTCTTCATTTTATGCATCATCAAGGCACTCAACGGAGAACGTTTCCGTCTCCCTGTAGTCTCTGATTATGCGGACAAGTGGAAATAGGAACAGCCTGATCCAAATAAACCAAGCCGGGGGTGTCCCGCTGCTAAAGCGGGCATTCCCCTTTCGTTCCAGGCCTTGATTGCCTGCGGGCAAACATCAGATGAACAAGCGAGGCCCATTCAAACCCAACAGGAAGGACATCAAGAAACTTGTTTTTCTGGTCATTATTCTGGTCCTGGGAGGACTGTCCGTCACTGATATTCCCCTGAACATTGAAATTGGCGCCATTCATCTGTATCAGGACCATGTTTCACCGGTTTCCAGCCATTTTGTCACCTGCCGATTCAATCCGACCTGATCGAGTTATGCTCTCCAGGTCCTGGGGAGTGACGGTTTCTGGATGGGAAACCTGAAAATAGGGCTCCGCCTGCTCAGGTGTTCACCGTTCGGTTTCCTGTGGGACCTCCTTTTCTCCTGAGTAACTAACTCCTTATTCTCAAAGAATCTCCTCCAATCATCACTGGTCCCTTTTCCTGACATCTCGCGGTCGGGGTCGGTATCGCTATCGGAGTCGATTCTCCGGCCAACAACCCGGAGCCCAAAGATTACGTGCCGCCTCATCATTTTTTCGATAGCGATTGTCGGGTAGAGCGTCCGGTTGTCCGAACGCCCCCCAGATTCCTGCGTGCAGTTTCCCCGCACAGGGCTCCTC
>CAZOGT010000450.1:0-2066 GCA_964579015.1 uncultured Acidobacteriota bacterium
AGGAAATAGAGTCTCAGGGGTCAACCCTGCATGAAGAAAATCTCCGCCAGGAAGGGGAAAATCGGGCTATTTAAATTTTTTTTAAAAATGTTCGGGAATTTGAAAAAAATGTGCTAGAATCTTCAGCGAAAGATTATGAAACAGGAAGCAATTCTCCGGCACTGGTGGCGCAAGTAACATATAGTGAGCCGGAGGACTGTCGATCCTGACCTGAAAAAAACCGGGCAGATATAAGATCGGAGATAACGAACAGTTCTCTTCGATCTTTTTTTATCCTTCGGTTTCCCTACCTCCAGAAATTTCCCGGTGAATTGTCTCTTATATTCCGATTCCGGTTTTGGTAAAACCGCTGCAGGGGGGCATGCTCCCTGGAGTTGATGGGTTTGAATTCAGGCGGCATTTGGATTCCGGCTGAGCAGAGAAAGGGATTTTAGAGAGATGATTTACAGTAAAGTTATCATGGCCGATACGCTGACCCCGGTGTCTGTCTACCAGAGGATTTCGGCTGACTCTGAACGGGCGTTTCTTCTTGAATCCGTGGAAAAGGGAGAGCGGCAGGGCAGGTATTCCTTCATCGGGGTGGACCCTGAGGGGAGCTATACCGGATCACTTCAGGACCTCAGGGAGGAATTCAGGAAAGACCAGAAAGCTCCGGCGGACCTTCCTCCTTTCACCGGAGGAGCTGTCGGGTTTTTCAATTATGAAATGGTCAACGAGTTCGAGGAGATCCGGGGATTATCCCGGGATTTTGCGTCCGCCCAAATGGACTTTTATCCCACTATCCTGGCTTTTGACCATCTCAGGCACCGGATTATCGTAATGTCGCATATCAGCAGCGCCAAGGTGCGGGAAGTGACGGACAAGCTTCTTTCACCGGCTAATGGACCGGGGGCATTGAACTTTTTGTTGACCAGCGATGAGCTGGAGTCGGTCCTGAGCCACAGCAGGGAGGCCGGCCTGAGAGAACTGCAGAGATGCTCTGATTTTACGCCGGAGGAGTTCGGAGAAGCCGTCAGGAAAGCCAAGGAGTACATTTTTGCCGGCGATATATTCCAGGTTGTACTCTCCCAGTCTTTCACCAGGGAATACCGGGGGAATCCGTTCAATGTATACCGGATCCTTCGTTACCTGAACCCCTCTCCTTACATGTTTTATCTCAAACAGGGCCCGTTATGCCTGGCCGGGGCTTCGCCCGAGATGCTGGTCCAGGTCCAGGGAAAGGATCTTGAGTACCGGCCGATAGCCGGCACCAGGAGAAGGGGCCTGGACATGGCTGAAGACGAGCATCTGGGAGAGGAACTGCTGGCGGATGAGAAGGAAAAGGCAGAGCATTTGATGCTGGTGGACCTGGGAAGAAATGACCTGGGCCGCATCAGCGAATATGGCGGGGTGAAGGTCGAGGAATTCATGAGGCTGGAAAGGTACTCACATGTAATGCACCTGGTCAGTTCACTCCGGGGCCGCCTCCGTTCTGACCGGGACAGGTTTGATGCCTTGAGCTCCTGTTTTCCGGCAGGAACAGTTACCGGGGCTCCCAAGATCAGGGCAATGGAAATCATCCAGGAACTGGAAAAGAGCCCCAGGGGCTTTTACGCCGGGGCTGCCGGCTACCTTGACTATTCCGGCAACCTTGATACCTGCATAGCTATTCGCACCATAATGATGAGGGACGGCCAGGCGCATTTCAGGGCAGGGGCGGGTATTGTAGCGGATTCGGTTCCGGCGAAGGAGAACCTGGAGTGCCTTAACAAGGCCAGTGTGCTGGATCAGGCCCTTACGATGGCCGGAAGATTTGACTTCATGGACCAGTTCAGGGAAAGCAGGGGGTACTAGGGCCAATGCACAGGAAACTGCTGGTAATAGACAACTACGATAGTTTTACTTTTAACCTTGTCCAGTACCTGGGTGAGTTGGGCGCGGACCTGACGGTGGTCAGGAATGACAGGATGACAATCAGTGAAATCAGGGAGCTGGCCCCTGACGGAATCGTGATCTCTCCCGGCCCAGGAATTCCGTCCCGGGCCTGAATTTCAGTCGAGCTTATCAGGAACCTTGGACGTGACATC
>CAZOGT010000451.1:0-2058 GCA_964579015.1 uncultured Acidobacteriota bacterium
TACGCTTTTAAGATAACGTCCCTTGGATGCCGGCGGCTTGGCTTTTAATACTGCGTCGATCAGGCTCTTGCCGTTCTGGACCAACTGCTCTTCCGTGAAGGACAGTTTTCCGAACGGGGCATGGATGACTCCATTCTTGTCAACCCTGAATTCAACTTTCCCGGCCTTTATCTCTTTTACCGCGTTCTTTACCTTGAAAGTAACCGTTCCGGTTTTGGGATTAGGCATCAGGCCTCTTGGGCCCAGTACCCGACCGAGCCCTCCAACTGCCTTCATCATATCAGGAGTGGCGACTACGGCGTCGAAATCCATCCATCCACCCTTGATTTTCTCAACAATTTCCTCGCCGCCGGAAAATTCCGCTCCAGCTTCCTCGGCTTCCTTTACCTGTTCACCGGAAGCAATAACACACACCCTCACTTCCTTGCCCAGGCCATTAGGAAGAACAACAGTTCCCCTGACCATCTGGTCGGCGTGCCTTGGATCTACTCCCAGGTTCATGGAAATTTCAGCAGTCTCGTCAAAACCGGTCCATTTAATTTCCCTCATTAAGGAAACCGCTTCTTCCAGAGAATATGTCTGGTCTTTTATCTTTTCTCGGGCTGCAGTAAATTTTTTCCCTGCCATAAGTTTTTCTCAACTAGTCTTTAACGGTTATGCCCATGCTCCGGGCTGTTCCTAATACAATATTTGTTGCCTGATCCAGGGAGTTGGCATTCAAATCGGGCATTTTCAGCTTTGCCACCTCCTCCACCTGGGCCCTGCTTACAGTCGCTACTTTTTCCTTATTCGGCACCGGGGAACCCTTCGCGATGCCGGCCGCCTTTTTCAGCAGGACAGCAGCAGGAGGGGTCTTGGTTATGAAGGAAAAGCTCCTGTCCTGATAAACTGTTATTACAACAGGTATAATCAGGCCTTCCTGGCCCTGGGTCTTCGCATTAAAAGCTTTACAGAAATCCATGATATTGGCTCCGTGCTGCCCCAGCGCCGGCCCAACAGGAGGAGCAGGAGTAGCTTTCCCTGCCGGAATCTGCAACTTAATCATTCCTAATACTTTTTTCGCCATTTGTTTAGGTCCTATCCTAAAACCTGAATTCAATATTTGCTGAAGCTGCCCGGCTAATCCGGAAAAGCTTCATTTACTTCAGTGAAAGCACCGCGGCCGGAACTAAATTTTTTCAACCTGCAGGAATTCCAGCTCGACTGGAGTAGCCCTTCCAAATATGGTTACCATGACCTTGAGGGTACTCCTCTCCATGTTAACCTCCTCAACCGTGCCGGAAAAGTTGGAGAAAGGCCCTTCATTGATCTTGACCTTCTCTCCTTTTTCAAATGTAAATTTCGGCTTCGGTTTATCTCCTACGCTTGAGACTCTCTGCAGAACCTCATTAATCTCCTCTTCTGTGAGCGGAGTCGGGTTAGGTCCCTGGCTGACAAATCCACTGACCTTGGGCGTATTGCGCACCAGACTCCATGTTTCCTCATCCAATACCATCTCAACCAGTATGTAACCTGGAAAAAACAACTTTTCAGAAACAGACTTTTTCCCGCCCTTCATCTCGACAACATCTTCGGTAGGCACCAGGACCTGCCCGATCCTGTCCTGCAAGTTAAAAACCTGCACCCGGCTCATCAGATTGTCAGCCACCTTTCGTTCATGACCGGAATAAGTGTGGATGATATACCACTTCTTGTCAGGAGAGTTGTCAAGCGACACGTTAATAAAAGCCTTTCAAATAAAAATTTACTTAAGGAAGTTCCCGAAAATACTTAAAATATTTACAGGAAAAAACTGAACAGCTGATTAATCAGAACCTGAATAGATGAATCAACCAGGAAAAGATAAATTCCGAAAATAAACACTGTTACCAGGACGACAATGGTCGTTCCGTAGACCTCGTTTTTTCCGGGCCAGGTAACTTTTTTCATCTCAACCTTCAGATCACCAACAAACCTGGCAATCGTACCGGGCATATTTTTTACATTGTCTAACATCTGGCTGTTCATATTTTTCCTAAAGTGAGTTGGCAGGCCAGGAGGGTCTCGAACCCCCAACCC
>CAZOGT010000452.1:0-2049 GCA_964579015.1 uncultured Acidobacteriota bacterium
AGCTACGAAACGGGCCGCTGCGCGGCACAGGAAACCAGCGGTTTCCGGCTACGGGATTGTAGTCGGAAACTGCCAGTTTCCTCTCCCGAAGGGAGGCGGCCCTAATGACCTGTTCCAGTGAAGGCTCCATTCACATGACACTGCTGCCTTTAGCTCGCCTGAGTTTAAGGAATTAATCCCCCCGGGAAAGAAAGAAGGATTCCAGCAGGATTTCAGCAGGATTTCAGCAGGACTCCAGTTACAGGCAGATCGCCGCATTGAAACGTGCCGTTTCACGGCACTGGAAACTGGCAGTTTCCAGCTACGAAACGGGCCGCTGCGCGGCACAGGAAACCAGCGGTTTCCGGCTACGGGTCCAGTCAGGAATCCTCTCTCTTCACTTCCCTGAGCACTTCGCGTGAAGGCCTGCCTGGTGCGGGAGCGGCATCTTTTCCGTCCTCCTCCAGCAGGCCGCCCTCGGAGACAATCTCTTCGAATTCTTCAAGAGAAGGCAGTTCTGAAAGGTCATTCAAACCAAAATGAACCAGGAACTCCTGGGAAGTCCCGTAAAGAATCGGCCTGCCGATGACCTTTTTGCGTCCCCGAATTTCGATAAGCTTCTTCTCAAGGAGGGTTTTAAGCGTACTGGAACCCTTGACGCCCCTTATATCCGAGATTTCAGGAGCAGTCACGGGCTGCTTGTAGGCGACTACGGCCAGGGTCTCCAGGGCAGCCTGGGTCAGGCGGGCTGCAGGCTTGGTCTTGAGGTAGTCCATCAGAATTTCATGCTGCTCAGGCAGGGTAGTAATCCGATACCCCCCGGCTATCCGCCTGATTTCCACTGCCTTCTGCATTGAGTTGAAATCAGAGGCCAGTCCGCCCAGAACCTCCTCCAGCTCTTCACGGGCACTGTTGGGGAATATGGTCTCCAGTTGGGAAACCTTAACCGGCTCCCGGGCTGAAAAAAGGACTGCCAGTATCTGGTTTTGCAGGGTCCCCTTCAGCATGCTGAAATCCTGATATCCCTCAGCTCAGCATCCTGGAACAGCCTCACCTCATGGAGCCTGGCCATTTCCAGGAGGGCAATAAACGTAACAATGAGGTGCATCCGCGGGAGCCCCAGGGAGATGAAGGAAGAAAAAAGCAGCTCGCGCCGGACGCCAATCATACCCCGTAATTCCATCAGCTTGTCTTCCAGGGTTACGCTTTCAGGCGGCACCTGCATCGCTATCCGGTCCCGGGAACGCTCAACAATGTCATGAAAGGCACGAACAAGGTCATAAAGAGTGGTATCTACGGCATCCTGCTCTTCTTCTTCAAATTCATTGACGCCCCTTACCCAGACCGAATCCTCAATCACCTGGCGGTCATGGAGCATTCCGGCAGCTTTCCGGAACTGTTCATATTCCAGTAACCGGGTAACCAGCTCCAGGCGGGGGTCTTCTTCCGCGTCTTCCTCTGATGAAGGGTCCGCGGGGAGCAGCATTCGGGACTTGATGTAGATAAGGGTGGATGCCATAACCAGGTATTCCCCGGCTACAGACACATTGGTTTCCTTCATCACCTCCAGGAAAGAAAGATACTGCTCCGTTATCCGCACAATCGGGATATCGTAAATATCTATCTCCTGCCTGCGAATCAGCTGGAGAAGGAGGCCCAGAGGGCCTTCATATCCATCCAGTTCAAAAACAAAAGACAACCCCTGCTGATCCGATGTTGCCAGTGCCTGTGTCTGCAAATTATCCTTCCATCCTTTAATCATCAATAGAGCGGCATTGAATTCCGGCATTTCAGGACCTGCTTCGATCCTGATCCGTCTCAAATTATATTCTTTTATCCTGACATCTTTAGCCCGCAGTTCTCACCAGCCTGCTACCGCGGCGACGAATACCGGTGAGAAATGCGGGTTAGGGTGCGGAAAAGCCTCGCTGTATTCCTGATGCCCGATCAGGGAGTGGGCCGTGAATAGACAAAGCCGGCCGCAGGAGGGCCGGCCTTGAATCTCGAATCTTCAGTTTCCTGATTCGGGCCTCAACCCGCGGCTCAGTAGTTGAGGTTAAGGGAGGATCG
>CAZOGT010000453.1:0-2043 GCA_964579015.1 uncultured Acidobacteriota bacterium
GTCCATCCCGTCATTGACCCTCACGGAACCCTCATGATCAAAAACTATTCTGACCGGGCGTAGTCCCGAAGGATCGAGCACTTCGAATTCCAGCCGGCCGTTTTGGGCTTGCCGGGCATGGAATTTGAAAGAAATCTCCACCTTTTCGCTGCTTTCCTCAAATACCCGAATGGCCCTGGCATAGTCATACGGATCATGGTCCAGGAGCGAGATGCTCCTGTTCCGGGAGCTGGGGAATCCGGCGATTTCAACCCTGGCCCACTGGGTCCGGTAAATATTCCAGTCCGGGATTACGCCCCCGATATCCATCTCGTTAAAATCATCCGCCACCGCCCCCTTTATCTGGTACCGGACAGGTACCGGGATGCGGCTGATCCACATATCTTCCTTGTTGACGCTGTAAGTGACCCACATATCGGGCCCCGGAGGGTCACCGTTGCCTTCAGAAATGCCGCGAACATACTGGGGCCCGAAATCCTTGGCACGTCCCAGGTAACGCCGCGGAGGGACTTCGCCATGCACCAGCAGCATGTTTTCGAACAGGATTCCGTCATCGCCGGTCACAATGGCCAGCGGCCACCGGTGAGAGCCGTGGGGCGCGGGATTGTAAACCAGGGCGAAACGGCCATCACCGGTCTTCTGCCCCCAGGTTTTTGCCCCGTCGGTTATGATACCCGGCAGTTTTACCGGGGTACTCCAGGATTCGCCCTCATCTGATGAAATTGCCGCCCAGGCTGCTTTCCAGTGGACAACAGCCTTGCCGTCCAGGCGGTGATACACGGAAGGGGCCTGGTGGCCTGAAACCGAATAGAAGCCGTCTTCATTGCCCCTGTCTTCTTCCCACCATTGCATGGTCGCCAGTTTATCCGCCAGCAGAGCTTCACAGGCTTCGATAAAGTCCCTGTCATCTGACTCGGTGTAGAAAGGAAAATTGGTATTGTCTTCACGGTAATCGGAAAGCTGGTTGTAGCGGATAAAGTAGATGTCCCCGTAGGACCCGTCCCTGTATGCTTCGCGCACGACACGGCCTATGCCTTTTTCTCCCCATGGGCTGGGGGCGTGGCCGTAGAAGCCGCTGATCAAAAGCCTGCCGTTGGGGGCAACATAGAATCCCATGCGCTGGTGCATCATTGCCAGCCCCGTATCAGGGGAGCCGATCGGCCCGGGCCTCAGATGGTAGATGGGAAACACTTCATGGGGCATCTCCCAGTTTCGGCCGTCACGCGAGGTGGCGATCATCGTATGGCCGGGAGCAAAGTGTTCCCCGTAGGGATTGCTCAAATACTGGAGGTAAAACCTGCCGTTCCACCAGGCGAGCATTGGTGCATGGTTATAGGTCCAACCGAAGCCGTCAGCCATGTCCGGCTGGGTCCGGTTGGCGCGGACGACCTGGATATTCTCAACCCCGACCGCGGGGCGAAGGCCTCCGTCATGCACATCCATGTCAATGCCTTCAGCCAGGACGCGCACCGGCTCCCCTCTACTGCCCGGAGACGTTTGATTGCCCTGGGCATTAAGGCCGCAAGGACAACCAGACAGGGAGATAAGCATACTTAAACAAAGGAAATGGGCGGATGCTGATATCCTGAATCTTTCATAATTCATAACTATCAAAATCTCCAGTCATGCCTTTTTTTAAAAACCATGTTCATGTCAGGTAATAACAGATATTGTTCCTGATCTCTACCATGTTATTGAATAAATACCACTTGCAATCGACTCAAAATCGATAGCGGCCCAAAATTTTTCGGGACTTATCGTTCAGGCCAGGCGCCGTCAATGATTGGTTTTGGCTCAATCCTGGAAGGGTCTATTATTACGTGCCTGATGGATTCTCTTTTCCAGGTATAGGTGATGTGAACATTTCCATCGCCTGCCTGGATTACCGCCGGATATGAATACTCCCCGTCAGTGTGAATCAGCCCGACACCATCCAGGACCAGGGTTTTTGCACTGTCGACATTACTATCATTCTCAAGTAATATGGCAGCTTCCCAGTTGAGGCCGTCATCTGAGACAGCAACATTTAAGATATTCCGCTTT
>CAZOGT010000454.1:0-2038 GCA_964579015.1 uncultured Acidobacteriota bacterium
GGTTTACCCTCTGGGTGAAGGTCTCGCTCCTGCCTGTAATAATAATCGGTTCCGTTCCAGCGGAAGTGATCGATTCGAGCTTTGATTCAGGGCCCCTTATCAGGGCTTCTCCGGGGTAAACGCTGATTTCAGCGACCTGGAAACCCTCAGCGGGCTGGCCGATAATATCGGGGCTGATCCTGACCAGCTTGCGGGTGGTCTGCTCAAGTTGCAGCCGAAGCCTGCTCTGTTCAAAATCAACTTCTGACACGCTGCTGGGAAGATTGCGGATATTGTCCCTGGCCAGGGGCACTACGGTTGTTCCCGGTTGGGCGTTTCGCAGGTCCACTACCAGGGAAAGATTTCTCTCCTCAAGCCGCGAAGAGCCCTGCCTGGTTATCAGAACGTTGAGTGTCCTGGGGTAGTCATTGGTTATCTCAATGTCCCTGGGCATGTTGGTGAATTCTATAGGAATTGCAATCGAGGTCTGGACTTCCTTCTGTCCCGAGGTCTGGAACCAGAGAAGGAAAGCCAGCAGAAAGGCAAAAATCTTTACAGGGAGATTTGTCAGGAAAATTTTTCTGAGCAGGTTCATGATCGCCTCGATACAATACCAAAATACCTGTCCCGGACCCCGTTGAGAAATGAGTCCTTTTTTGACTTTTCCGAAGAATAGATGGACGCGTTTTTAAGGGCCGTTACCAGGCTGTCACCACTGAGGCCCCTCAGCATTTTCCCGCCTGTCACCATGGAGATCGTGCCTGTCTCCTCCGACACTACCACGGCAATGGCATCGGTTTCTTCGGTAATGCCGATGGCCGCGCGGTGGCGGGTGCCCAGGCTTTTGCTCAGCATCGGGTTCCTGGTCAGGGGAAGGAAGCACCCGGCCGCCGCAATTCGGGAATCCTTGATGATGATTGCGCCGTCATGCAGGGGAACTGAAGGGCTGAATATGGTAACCAGCAGGCTCGCCGAAAGCCTGGAATCGAGCTCTATTCCGCTTTCAATATAATTCCTGAGGCCGATTTCCCCCTCCAGGATAATCAGGGCTCCGATTCTCTGGGATGCAAGGGATGAGGCAGCCGAGCCGATTTCCTCAATTACATCCTCTCCTGAGTGTGGCGTAATCCCCCTGAAGATCCCACCTTTGCCCAACTGTGCAAGTCCTCTCCTGATCTCGGCCTGGAAGATTACTATGAGGGCGAAAACAAAATAGGCAAAAAGGTTCGATAGCAGCCATTCAATGGTTCGAAGCTCAAACCACCTCGAAATATAGTAGAGAAGAAGCAGGGTGGTCAGTCCCAGGATCATCTGCCAGCCCCTGGTCCCCTTGATGAAAAGAATGAACTGGTAGACAATAATCGTAATAAGGGTGATTTCGAACAGGTCCCAGAAGCCGGGCATTGACATAGTTTCGAAAAATTCCCTTATCATTGGTCCAGTTTCTCCAGGGTGATGGCATCCACAACTTCCGCCGCCTCCTTGACTTCGGCTACGTCATGAACCCTGAGTATGTGTACACCTTTCAGTATGGCGGCTGCAGACGAAGCAATGGTCCCGTAACTCCTTTGCAAGACAGGTCTGCCCAGGATAGCCCCGATGAACCTTTTCCTTGAAGTCCCGATCAGCAGGGGCAATCCGAGTTCAGCCAGCACAGGCAGCCTGTTCAGCAATATCAGATTCTCCTGATGATTTTTCCCGAATCCAATTCCAGGATCAATAATAATTCTATCACGGGAAACGTTGAACCGGACAGCTTTATCAACAGAAATTTGAAGCTCTTCAAATACTTCGGACACAATATCCCCGCTCGGTTCCATCAGGTGCATTGAAGATGGCTCTCCTCTCATGTGCATCAGGATGACCCCGGCTTTCCATGCGCTGACGACTTCCGCCATTTCAGGCGAATACCGCAGGGCTGTGATATCGTTGATAATATCCGCCCCGGCCCGCAGCGCGGCCGCGGCCACCTCGGATTTGCAGGTGTCGATGGAAATCATTATCTCGGTTTCAGGGCGCAATGCTTCCAGGAGCGGAAGCACCCTGTCCATCTCCTCCG
>CAZOGT010000455.1:0-2027 GCA_964579015.1 uncultured Acidobacteriota bacterium
CAAATGGCAGCCCCACGATCGCCTGGGCTATATATTTGAGACTACTGAACGTTATGAGCTTTCCCTGGAACACTACCGGAAAGCCCTGCAATTGAATAACAATCCCATTATTGAGGAAAGTGTGGACAGGGTCAGCGAGAGGATCAGGCGGAGGGATGCCGAATAGCCGCCCTTTCCTGCTCCCTTACCAGGTAATATTGTACCCGGCAAAGCCGGTGCATATTCCGGGCCTGCCGGGCAACGCATAACACTCTGGCAAGAGTGCCGGGGCTGCCTCCAGTCTCTTTACTGCCCAGGCGGCGCCGGATTCCGGGACCGGGATTACTCCCTTTCTCCAACTTGACAGGAAACGCTTTCAGCATGTACATTTAACGCCCATGACAATACTCGAAAAAGTTCACTCCCGTGCTAAACAGAATCTCCAGAGAATTGTCTTCCCTGAAGGAGATGATGCGAGAGTTATCCGGGCAGCATTCACAATTGAGAAAGAGGGCCTGGCTATTCCTGTTCTCCTGGGACCCCCCGGCGATATCATTGAATATGCAGAAGCAGAGGGCCTTGGCGATCCCCGATTCGAAATTATAAACCCTCCCGATTCCCCGCTTCTTGAAAAATTTACCGAACTATTTCATGAAAGGAGAAAGCATAAGGGCATTTCGATGGAAGCAGCCAGGGAATACGTAACGGACAGGGCGGCTTTCGGCGCCATGATGCTTTCCAGCGATTATTGTGACGGCTATGTGGCCGGAGCAGTCAGGACTACCGGAGACACTGTTAAGGCAGGTATCTGGTGCGTGGGCCTGAAGCCCGAAATCTCCGTGGTGTCCAGTTTCTTCCTGATGATATTCCCGGGTGATTCATGGGGGGAAAAAGGGGCAATGCTCTATGCGGACTGTGGAGTGGTTCCTGACCCTACCCCCGTACAACTCGCCGATATAGCCATTTCGACAGCTGAAAACACCAGGATTTATCTGGAAACCGAACCAAGGGTAGCGCTGCTCTCCTTTTCGACCAAGGGCAGTGCCGATCATCCTCATGTCGATAAAGTCCAGAAGGCTTTCTCAATACTTAAAGACCGGAATACCAACTTCCAGTTTGACGGTGAACTGCAGGCGGATTCGGCTATCGTGCCAGGTGTAGCTGCCCTGAAAGCACCGGAAAGCCCGATTTCCGGAAGAGCCAACACCTTGATTTTTCCCACCCTCGACGCGGGAAACATAGCTTATAAATTGTCACAAAGACTGGCAGGAGCCCAAGCCCTCGGGCCGATTCTGCAGGGCCTGGCAAAGCCCCTCAATGACCTGAGCCGGGGCTGTTCTGTCGAGGATATTATTAATGTAGCCGCCATTACCGCATTACAGGCGGCGGAAGGAAAAAAGAACCATGGATAGAATAGAAGCAATCATTGCAAGAGAAATCATAGACTCCCGCGGAAATCCCACTGTCGAAGCCGAAGTCGTAACTGAATCCGGCTTCCTCGGAAGGGCCGCAGTCCCTTCGGGCGCTTCCACCGGAGAACATGAAGCCCTGGAGATGAGAGACCAGGACAGTAACCGCTACCTGGGCAAGGGTGTACTGCAGGCTGTTGACAACATCAACACCAGGATCGGACCCGAACTGATAGGCGCCCTGATCACCGAACAGGTTTCCATTGACGAGGACCTCCTGGAACTTGACGGCACACCAAACAAATCGAGCCTGGGAGCCAACGCCATGCTGGCCGTTTCCATGGCCTGCGCCAGGGCAGGAGCCAACTGCGCCGGGCTTCCCCTCTACCAGTACCTTGGTGGAGTCAATGCCTGCACCCTGCCCGTTCCGATGATGAATATCCTCAACGGAGGGTCCCATGCCGACAATACCGTGGATTTCCAGGAATTCATGATCATGCCGGTTGGAGCTGAAACCTTCGCGGAGAGCCTGCGGATGGGTATAGAGGTATTCCACAACCTGAAGAAGGTATTGTCCGCCAAAGGGCTGAATACCTCGGTGGGGGATGAAGGCGGCTTTGCCCCTGACCTGAAATCCAA
>CAZOGT010000456.1:0-2025 GCA_964579015.1 uncultured Acidobacteriota bacterium
GTTGATTCTCCGGCTTCCTACCGGATGATCCTGGAGAACGAGTATTACAGGCCCGAGCTGATCCATTCAACCGTAGCCGGGGCCCTCCTGAAATACGACCTCCCGGATCTCTCGGGGATGCTGGCCTTCCGTGACCTGCTGATGATCAATCCCGTGGACCAGAGAAACCTGCCCCTCAGGCAGGAGCAGGCCGGAGAGATCTTTGCCGAAGATGTCGCCCTGGAGTGTGAACTTACCCCGGCCAGGGCAGGGGAATCGTTGCTCGAATGGCTGGAATAGGTACAGAGTATTGGACGTGGCAGGAAGCATCCCTGCTTTCCTGTGCCGCGTAAGCGTAAGCGGCACTCTTGTCCATTGCCTTCTATTCATAATGTGTCCACATTCGAATGACCTTGACGACTTTTTGGTCCTCTATGATCTGGTAAATCAGCCGGTGTTTGATATTTATCCGGCGTGAAAAGGCGCCTGATAAATCGCCTGACAGTTTTTCAAAGGGCGGAGAAGTGTTGTATGGATTCTCACGAAGAATCTCTATCAGGATCTCAGCTCGGGATCGTAATCCGGCAGCGGTGAGCTTTTTTGCATCCTTTTGTGCTTGTTTTGTGAAAACGACCCTCCACATTACCAGTCAATTTCCTCGGTACATTCTTCAACAGGCATGGCCAGCCCGTCCTTAATAGATTCACGCATACCAGGTATGTTGGTAAGGTAAATGGTCTCCTGAATGGAGCGCCAGTCATTTTCAGATATAAGAACAGCGTTGCCTCGTTTACCGGTTATCACAATCGGCTCATGGGAGGATGCTGCCTCATCAATAAGTCTGTAAAGTCTTGCTCTGGCTTCAGTTGCGGTTAGGGTTGGCATATTTGACCTCTTTGGTTGATGCTTTATATTTTAATGGTACGTTATAGCGTACGAATTGTCAAGGATTGATTCTTAGGCATGGTGTGTACCTTGAATTTCCGGTTTGGAACAACCTGGAACTGGATTTCAACATTTCACTTTGTGCTAAAAGCAGCAGGATTCCCCTTTAGCTGGAAGCAGATGTAACGGGAGGTTTTCCCTCTACTGCCTCTCCCTGATCCAGAGGAAATCACCCTGGATGAATGCCCCCCTGCTTTCAGGCGATTTGCCCCGGTAGACAAGGGCCAGGCTGTGATCGCCTGCTTCAAGCTTGAGCAGATGCCCGGGGCTGTGTCGCCTGGCCATGGTGTGGAATGGAGTGTACAGGTCAACGATCCATTCATTTCCATCACTGTCTGTGAGAATCCTTCCGTCCAGTTCAACTGCAAATCGTCCGGAATCCGGGGAAAGCAGCATCACCAGGCAGAGTTCATAACTGCCGGTTTCAGGAACGTTGAGCTGGTCCATTTCCAGGCGGACTCCTCCTTTTTCAGGATTCCAGGAGAGGATCCTGCCGCCGGCCCATTCAGGCCGGGCAAGAATCATTTCCTGGTTATTCCCTGCCAGGTCTTCCATCTGGGTGAATATCGCTCCGCTGGCGCCTCTTACCGCCGCCGGTGTCCAGGCTTGCCGCTTCTGGGCCCTGATATCCTCCGGGAAGATCGGCATATGGTCATCCCATGAGCCGGGTGCAGCGTAGAACCAGGAGATCCGGGCATAGGCAAAGCCGTCCACCCTGGTATGGGGAAACATCTCCATGTAAAACGACAAGCGCCTTCGGAAAGGAATGTCGTCCAGGATATGCCAGCGGTTGTTGCTGACGAAACCTCCATTGCCCGGGCCATCGGTGCGGGGCTGACCGAAATAGGCATGGCTGAAGAGGTCGGGGCTGCTCCAGGAATAATTGAAATAATCTTCAGAACCGGTCCCGAAGAATGCGGGAAAATCTCCTTCATCCACGAAGATTTTCTCATCTCCCTCGCCCCACCAGCTGCCGGAAGGATGCGGACCTTCAGCGGGATTCAGGAGCATGGCCGCACATCCTACGAACCTGCCCCGGCCGTTGACCAGGATGTAGGGAAGGTCGAATACCCTTTCGTTGCCGACTTCCATCTCGTGGTT
>CAZOGT010000457.1:0-2011 GCA_964579015.1 uncultured Acidobacteriota bacterium
ATGTACCTGGGGTCTTTCATGTCCAGGAGGGTCATTATCAGGATGCTTCCCGACAGGGAGGCCAGAATCAGCTGTGTAACCCTTTCCTTCAAGAGGTCCCGGCGCAGCCGGAACATGGCAGCGGCAAAGAGCAGGGTCAGGGGGAGAAACAGGTAGTATCCGGACAGGCATCTCAGGTAATAGATCCATCCCCACACGGATCCCAGGCCCGGATCCTGTTCGAATTCGGCCCCCGCTTCCGCGGTCATCCTGAATCTTTCCGCGAGCTCCTCTGAATTGGGCCAGTACCAGGTGGCAGCCAGGGGCAGGGCCGCAGCTGCGGCAAGGCAGAGGTTTGTGAAAACTTTCTTCCTGTCACTGGAAACAGCTAAAACAAAGAGTACCGCGGTGGCTGTAAAAAAGGGGAATGTCCATTTATGAAGCATTCCTGCCGCGCACACCAGGCCGAATAGAATGGTGAATCCCCGGTGCTCGAAATATTTACTCCTGATTACCAGGTAGAATGCCAGCATGACCCAGCCGGCGATGCCGGTGTCAAGCAGCGAGACCCTGGAAGTCCAGGCCACCATGGGCAGCATCAGGACCACGAGCCCGGTACTGACCGCTGCCGCGGATGGCATGCAGGTCTCAGCAGTACGGTACGTGAAATAACTCAGCAGGAAGAGTCCCAGCAGGTTGGAGAGGATCGCAAGAAACTGGGTGTCGCCGAAAAGATAAAGGACCAGGGCTTCGATAAGATAGTAGAGTGGAGGGTAATATCCGGAGATTCCCGTGCAGGCTTCCAGGAAATTGCCACGGGAAAAGGCATCAAAAACCTGCATCCCCATCAGCTGGTGATGAGCCATGTCCCAGGATGGCGGGAGGCTGTTGGCAGACTCCCAGGCAATATTGATCACAAACAGCACCAGGAACCCGAAAGCCCAAATCCGCCCGGGCGTCAGCCTCTCCTTTAAAACTGTTGTTCCGGATCCTTTCATCCTGGTTTTCCCTGCCTCTTCGTGACTTCATTTCAACCCGGAGCCGGGGCGGCTACCAGTGCCGCTCAGCCTCCGGTATCGGGCCGGTGTATTCTTTTGTGACTTCGAAAACATTAAACCATTCCCAGTGCTGACCTGATGTCCAGCTGAAAGGAAGCAGTCCCCATCCGCTGCTGTAAAAGCCCGCGCGCGAGGAAAAATCCATGATTCGAACAGGCAGCCTGGTCCTCACCGGAATCTGTTCAATAAGCCGGGAATGATCGTCTCCATCGTAAAGGGTAACCCACGGGCTGGCAATGTACGGCTTGATGATAATGTCTCCAGGTTCAGCACCCACCTCATTGCGGGCCATGATCCGGCCTCCGTTTTTGTCCATGTAATGGCGGAATCCCCACTCTCCTGTATACCAGACGGTTCTTTCAGGGGACTTGTATTTTTCACATAGCTTTGCCGAATAGGTTCGATAGGCCTCGGCAAATTCGAAATCAGCATAGCTGACAGCAAGCGAGTAAGCCAGGGTGGCCGCGACGAGCGGGATCAGCAGTACACCGGGAAGCTTTCCGTATTTGTATCCTGACTCCACCCTCTTGAGGATTATCAACAGGGCGGGCGGGAGGGCCAGCAAAACATAACGTGCCGAGCCCGAATAGAACAGTACCAGGCAGATGGCCAGGATCCCGAGGAACCAGAATGAGAGAAGCAGGTCCCCGCTTCGCAGCGATAATGCCTGCCGGACAACTTCGCTGAACAGGAGCAGTCCTGATGAGAGGAAAAGGCTGAAGAGCAGCTTGTGGACCAGAATCCATCCGGGCAGAAACAGGAACGGGGCTGCCAGGGAGCAGGCCAGGACCAGTAACGCATAGATCCAGCCTTTTCTCTTCCGCGGCATTGCCCAGGCCAGCAGGGGAAAGAAGAAGATGCCCCCTGTATTCAGGAAAAAACTCAGGAGCTTGGTACCGATCAGGGAAAGGTCCAGTGTCTCCCGCTGGTTCATGTGCATCAGGGTGTTGACAAGGACCAGCCGGTCGTAGTGG
>CAZOGT010000458.1:0-2003 GCA_964579015.1 uncultured Acidobacteriota bacterium
CAGTGTCGACCATTCAGGGCATGAACTGATCTTCCGCCGCAAGTTTTGGATTTCTCTAGTACTTTCCGTTCCTGTATTGCTTTACAGCGGTACTGTTCAAGAGTGGCTGGGTTTTTCCATGCCCTCTTTCACCGGAAGTCAATGGATTGTACCGGTATTTTCACTGGTTGTTTTCCTGGTTGGAGGGATTCCTTTCCTGAAGATGGCACTCCCGGAGCTGAGTAAAAAAGAGCCGGGAATGATGACCCTGATTTCACTGGCCATAACTGTGGCCCTGGTCTACTCGGTGGCGGCAATGTTGATGGGAAGTGTCCGGGGATTCTTCTGGGAACTGGTGACTTTGATAGACGTCATGCTTCTTGGGCACTGGATTGAGATGCGCAGTGTCCGCCAGGCCTCTGGTTCACTTGATGAACTGGCTTCTCTTATGCCTGACAAGGCGGAGCTGGTCAAAGACGACGGTTCGACAGAGGAAGTGGATGCGGGAGAGTTGAACGAAGGTGATCTGATCCTGGTCAGGCCGGGAGAAAGCGTCCCGGCAGATGGTGAAATAGAAGAGGGTGAGTCAAAGGTGAATGAATCGATGATCACCGGTGAGTCGACGCCTGTCAGGAAGAGTCCGGGGGATGAGGTGATTGGAGGTTCCATCAATGGTGATGGCAGCCTCCGCATCAGGATAAGCGCGACTGGAGACGAGACTGCATTAGCTGGAATAATGAGATTGGTCAAGGAGGCCCGGGAGAGTAAATCGAAGACACAGCTCCTGGCTGACAGGGCTGCGGGATGGCTCTTTTACATAGCTCTTGGGGTGGCCGTGCTGACTGGCGCGGCCTGGATTCTGGCAGTCGGGTTCCAGGTAGAAGTAGTGGCCAGGGTAGCCACGGTTCTGGTTATTGCGTGTCCCCATGCCCTGGGTCTGGCGGTACCCCTGGTCGTGGCAAAATCAACTTCATTGGCGGCAGGGAGCGGAATACTGGTCCGTGATCGGCTGGCCCTGGAGGAATCCAGAAGCCTGAATACAATAATTTTTGATAAAACCGGAACCCTGACCAAGGGAGAATTCGGCGTTACTGGAATTGAGGTTACTGAGGATTGGAGCGAGCAGGACGCCCTCGCCCTCACGGTTGCAGTCGAGGGTGATTCGGAGCATACCATCGCGAGGGGACTCCGCAAAACTGCTGAGGAGAGGGACGTGGATAAAAAGGATGTTTCCAATTTTGAGGCTATCAAAGGGCGGGGCGTCAAAGCGGAATTCGAGGGCCGCAATGTTTACGTCGGCGGACCCAGGTTGCTGGAAATGCTGGAAGTGGAACTGGATGAGAGTCTGCGGAAATTCACGGACAAGGCTGACGAGGAAGGGCAGAGCGTAGTCTACCTGGTCCTGGAGGACCAGGCGGCAGCTGGTTTTTCCCTGGCTGATGTGGTCCGGGAGGAGAGTCGTGAGGCAGTCAAGATTCTTCATGAGATGGGTCTGGAGGTCGCTATGTTGACTGGTGACAGTGAACATGTAGCCAGGGCAGTGGCCGGCGATCTTGATATAGACCGGTATTATGCGGAGGTTCTCCCTGAGGACAAGGACCAGAAAGTCAAGGAGTTGCAATCACAGGGCAAGAAGGTTGCGATGGTTGGCGATGGAGTGAATGATGCCCCGGCCCTGGCCCGGGCCGACGTCGGAATTGCCATAGGAAGCGGCACTGATGTTGCTGTTGATTCAGCGGGCATCATCCTGGTAAAGAGCAATCCGTTGGACGTGGTGAAGCTGATAAATCTGAGCAAGGTCAATCACCGCAAGATGGTCCAGAATCTCTGGTGGGCGGCGGGATATAACATATTTGCCCTTCCCCTGGCAGCCGGGGTTCTGGCACCCGTGGGGATTCTGCTCTCTCCGGCGGCAGGGGCTCTCCTGATGTCGTTAAGTACCGTGATTGTGGCTGTTAATGCCAGGATTATGAAAATCGACTGACAGGACGGGAAGCCAAAGTACACGGACGGGCAGGCGAACT
>CAZOGT010000459.1:0-1992 GCA_964579015.1 uncultured Acidobacteriota bacterium
CCGGGTCAGGTCCGCTGACCGCAGGGCGGATCGGTGGATTCTCTCCAGGTCCGATCTCAGGGGGTCCGCATCATCGACCCTGTCCATGGCAAGTTCGACGTTTCCGATAATCACGCTCAGCATATTGTTGAAATCATGGGCCACGCCCCCGGCAAGCCTTCCGACTGATTCCATCTTCTGGGACTGGACCAGCTGGAGACGGAGGGACTCCTTTTCCTGCTCCTGCCTCTCCTTCTCGGAAATGTCACGGATCATCCCAATGAATCCGATCACTTCGCCATCGGCATCCTTCAGGAAAAAGACATTAGTCTCCCCGGGGAAAACCCTGCCGGATCGGTCCCTGTAATTGATCCTGTGCAGGAATGAAGGGTTGTCAATGTTTGCAAGGATCAGCCCACCCATTACCCTGAATTCCTCTTCGCTCTCGTACACTACCTTTGTTTCCTGCCCGGAGATTTCCTCAACTTCATATCCGAACAGATCGGTGAATGCCGGGTTGCAATCGATAATCCTCCGGTCCGTGTCAGTGACCAGGATGGCATCCCGGATGCTGTTGAAGAGCGCCCGGTACTTGGCCTCCCTTTCGATCAGCCGCTGTTCCGCTTCACGTTCCCCGCTCTTGTCGCTGAATACCAGGACCACGCCGGTGATCCGCCCTTCCCGGTCATGAATAGGAGCCCCGCTGTCGGATATCGGGATCACCCTCCCGTCGCGGGAACGAAGCAAGGTGTGGTTGGCCAGACCGACCACCAGTCCACCCTCCAGCACTTTTTCAACCGGGTTCTTGACAACCTCCCCTGTATCCTCGTTGACAATCGGAAACACTTCCTGCAGGGGCCTGCCTGCGGCTTCCTCCGCCCGCCACCCTGTCATCTCTTCGGCGATGGGATTCATCAGGTCCAGCTTCCCGGACGCGTCCGCCACAACCACCCCGTCCCCGATGCTGTTCAGGGTGGTGGCATAGCGGTACTCGGCATGGTGGATCTCCCGGTAGTAGGCCTTGATGCTGCTCTGCCAGACCACCCCGACGACAGCGCCTGCCAACACGATCAGGCCCGCGGCCAGGAATATGATCAGCCACATCCGCTCCCGCAGCGGCGCGTATACCTCCTTGATATCCATGCGCGCCACCAGGAACCAGGGGAGGCCGGGAACCTCCCGGA
Source organism: uncultured Acidobacteriota bacterium (assembly GCA_964579015.1). Taxonomy (GTDB): domain Bacteria; phylum Acidobacteriota; class UBA6911; order RPQK01; family JAPXNP01. Next base: position 1,164 of record CAZOGT010000459.1, read on the forward strand.
TCGCGGCCAGCACCTTTACACCCCGGTAGTCAGGCCCCTCCACAATGCCTTCCTCGCCCAGTACCGCCCTGGCCGCCGGGAGGCTCGATCCCGCCAGGGGCATCTTCAGCCGCATGGCGGCGGTATCATCGAAGCGGAGGTTGTTCAGGAAAAGAAGATGGTCCCCGTCGCGGCGCACCAGCAGCGTCTCAGCTGATTCACTCGGTATCGGCCATCCGCTGATTGTGGGGTAGAGGTGGTGCGCGGGATCAATGCGCATCAGCAGCACTGAGGTGAATCCGTCCCCCGGATCCGGGGCCGAAATCGGGACCAGGACCCCGAGGTACGGCTTCCCGTCCTCCTCGTGAAGATGAAAATCCAGGAAGATGATATCCCCGCTCCGGGTTGCTTCTCTCACCCTTTCATACAGGTGGGGATCAGGTGCCTCCCTGTTTTCGGGAAAAGCTATGAGCTGCTCTCCCCTCCTGTCGAGAATGGCCACCTGGTCATAGTTGTAGGCCTCCTGGACCCGGCGGAGCCAGGCCAGCAGCCGCTTCTCCGGATCGGGGTCTCCGCTCTGCTCCAGGTACCGGTTGACCAGCAGGCTGAAATTGCCGTTGCCGTAAAAAACCTTGGCATCGCTGATCCTTTCCTCCCGCCACCTGGCCAGTTCCCGCACCTTCAGATCAGCAATCGCGGACAATTCCTGGCCGGCTTCCTCCCTGAACCTCTCCCGGTACCCGTCAAAATAGACCCAGGCCAGGACAAGGATCATCATTGCCGACAGGACCAGCAGCAGAAAAAGGAGCCTCACTTTCCCCCTGTATTCCTGATGTTCATACCCTTCATT
>CAZOGT010000460.1:0-993 GCA_964579015.1 uncultured Acidobacteriota bacterium
GAAAGTATCTCCGCCTGGGATGCAGGAACATCCTGTTTCAGATTCAATGCGAGGAGGCAGAACGATTCAGGGACTGTTTCATGGAATTGGCGGAGACTGGCCCGGAAATGATCATGCTCCAGGACTGGGACCCCTCCGGATATGGCCTGCCTGATGACCTGATCTGCGAACTGTTCGAACATGTGGAAGCATTCCGCTGCCTGAAGATAGAAACAGTACCGGCCGGGGTGAAATACTCCCGGATACTGGAATTGACTGGAGGGCGGCTGAATGTCAGCGGCGGGTGGGCGGTATCGCAAATGATCGAAGGGCTGAAGAGGGGGGTACACGCTTTCATGCCTACCGGCATGCATTATACCTATACCAGGATATACCGCCTGTTTTCCAGCGGGCGGGAGAAGGAGGCTGAAGAATTATTTCTCAGGATCCTGCCTGCGCTGGCCTTTTCAAATCAGCATCTTGACATATCCATTCATTTTTTCAAGCGGCTGTTGTTCCGGCAGGGCATCTACGCCAGCCCCGCGGTCCGCGAACCAATCCTTCCGTTTGACCATCTCCACCAGGAAATTGCGGACCGGCATATTGAAAACATTATTAGCCTTGAACACGAATTGCGCCAAAAACAATCTACCGGGTCGAAGTGACGCTGAAATCATCAAGGTAAAAGGACGAACGCACAACCGGTTCATATGCCCCGGCCAGGGGTGGTGCCGCCTGCTGGTTGGGCGTCCTGCGATTGGGCAGGTTGCGGTAAGGTCCCGTCCTGAAGGATACCCTCTCCACTGATTTCACGAATTCGGCAAGCTTCGCATTTACCAGAACCGGCTAGCCGTTCAGGACAACACTGAACCCGGCATGCTGACCCAGATCAACGACAATCTTCAAATCATGCCAGGTGTCCGGCTGGTAGGACTGAAGAACCACTTCCCGGCTTCCGTCTAAGGCCTTGATCTGCCCATCCCCGTCGAACCTGAGGCGTACCGGGCGATTTCC
>CAZOGT010000460.1:1003-1964 GCA_964579015.1 uncultured Acidobacteriota bacterium
CCGTAATGCGGCCCGCGCCGAGCTCCTCTCGCTCGCGTCCGAGCCTGGCCTCGATTTCGGCTCGTTTTCCTTCCTCGAATACACGAATAGCCCTGGCATAATCGTAGGGGTCCCTGTCCTGCAACAGAAGGCTTTTATTATTCGAGCCAGGGAAAGCAGCCACCTCGACAGGGGCCCACTTCGGGGCATGGATATTCCAGTCGCTGACCGGGCCGCCCGTTTCCAGGTCATTGAAATCATCAACCACGTTTCCTTCCACTGAACAGCGAATCGGCAGGGGAACCCTGCTCACCCACATGTCTTCCTTGTTCATGCTGTAGGTCAGCCACATGTCCTGGCCGGGAGGGTTCCCGTTTCCTTCAACAATACCCCGCACATAACAGGGGCCGAAGTCTTTCCACCTTCCCATAAACCGGCGCGGAGGGACCTCCCCCTGCACCAGGAGCATGTCGTCAAAAACAATCCCGTCGTCACTTGAGAGCACGATCAATGGATAACGGTATTCGTCCAGTTCGATCGGATTGTAGCTGAGGGCGTAACGCCCGTCTTCGGTAGCCTGACCCCACATTTTCCCGCCGGCCATGACAAGGGTGGATGATTTGACCGGCCTGCTGAAATGAATCCCGTCATCTGACAGCGCACACAGGGACCTTTTCCACAATCCAACTACTTTCCCATCCTTCCGCCGGTAATAATTAAACGCCTCCCCGGCCTCAGTTATGGAATAAAACCCATCCAGGCCCCGGTCTTCGTCCCACCACTGCATGGTCTTGAGCTTATCGGCCAGCAGGGCATTACACGCGTCTATGAAACCGCTGTCACCGGATTCCGTATAAAAAGGATAACTGGTGTTTGTCTCATTCCAATCAGCGTGACTGCTGAAACGGATAAAATAGATAGGCCCGTAGGTCCCGTCTTTGTATGCTTCGCGTACAACGCGCCCTATTCCCCCTTCACGAAA
>CAZOGT010000461.1:0-1962 GCA_964579015.1 uncultured Acidobacteriota bacterium
CGCCCCCATGCATGTCCTCCTGACCGGTGGAGAAAACCTGACCTCTACAGCCGGCGGAACTACCGATCTTTCTGCTACTATTGTTGACGGTGAAGTCTTCATGCTTCGCCAGGACGCCCACGGCGGCGACCAGTGGGACCGCGGCGCTGACATCAACGGATTAAACTGGATTGTTTCTGAAGGCGGAGCCCTGGGATGGGAAATTTTCCCGACCGCGGCCATGCCTGCTGAGAAACAGGTAGTGAACTTCATCTCCTTCATGGACAACTATAACGGTCTGTCCAACCTGGCACAGGCTGCCAACGAGTGGGATGACCTTTCCTACAACATCCAGCCGGTAGTCACCATCTACAACCTGGAGGCTTTCAATAATTCAGAAGACCCCTGGACCCCAGGCGATCCTGAAGATCAGCCGATCGTTTCCCCGGTAACCCCGGTATCGGATCCGATCACCGCCATCGCGGTTAAGTGCATCAGCACCTACCAGATCGATCCTGAAAGCAACCTGAATGACGCGGTACTCGGCGAAAAGTTCGGCGAATTCACGCTGCAGGACCTGTTTGACATCAATGATGTGCTTGGAACCGGTAACAAGAACCTGGAAGGGTTCATGGGTGTACTGGCCGGATCCGACAATGAGCTGGCCAATGAAGTAGGACCGGGCTGGATTCGTTTCTCCCGTTACTTCACCACCAGAAAATGGACCACCATCGAGGATATCGCTGCTGGCGCCGATTATATCGTACAGGATTGGCAGGGCTGGGATGTCGACGGTCCTCAGGTTGAGTGGGTCTATGGTCCCAGCATCTTCACCGCTGGACAGGCCAACTACGTGTTCGAGAACTTCGGAGCCGGCAAGTGGCTTTCCACAGTCGCTTCCTACGCTCAGGAAGTATCTGCAATCGAGTAGTTGTTCCACGATTTTCGAGTCCTGAGACACTCATGGCTTGAAACAGCATCAAAAGGGGGGAGGAGAGCAATCTCTTTCCCCCTTTTTCTGTACGCAGGGACAGGGAGCATCGGTCCAGGCCTGAGAGGCCCGGGCCGGAGAAGCCTCCCTGGTACCGGGGCGGGACGAACCTGAAACGGCATGCCCCAGGGGAATTCGGGAATTTAGAACGGGTTTTGTGACGGAGAAGAATTACTGATCCTGTGACTGAGCTTACATATCAACCCGGTTTGGTAGAATATAATAAGTGACCGAAACAACAAATATGAGAATGAACGTTTCGGATCAACAGGTAACAAAGGCGCGGGGAAGCAGGCCCGGGATGCCGGGAGCGGGCGCCTTGATGAAAACAGGATCGGGATGGAGAGATTCCCGAAGAATATCAGGTGAAGCCTCTCAGGTTTCCAATTAGTGTTAAAATACACGGAGTGCAAGGACCTGCAGGGTTCCTGCGTGGAGAAAATTTATGAATAAGAACAAGATCTTTTTATTACCGGTCGCTTTGCTTCTGGCTGTCTGCACTCTTTCTTTCGCGCAGGGCCAGACCATGACCAGTGTTGACATACCCAAGAGCAGCCAGGTGGCCAAGGCCAACATGGAGTCGTATATCAGCTTCAGTGCCAGTGAGGCTGAGGGGCGGGTCATGGACATCTTTTTCGAGGATGTTTCAGGCGTCGGCTTCCAGTTTACCGGCAAGCCCTCTTCATTCCAGGGCGTGTCGAGCGGCAGGCAGCTGCTGCAGACCGTGGTGGTGCCTCCCGCAGCTTATCCTGATTCGCATATCATCAGGATCGGCGCCATTCCTTCGGAGTTGGTAGCGAGCGTCAGGGAACAGAATGATGGGGTTATCCCTCCCCTGGACATATTTCCGGAGCTGGGCTTCGGGATTGACGAAATTACCCTTAATGTTGACGGGATCAATTATGAGCCGGTAATTGCCCTCTCTGTTGAACAGGACGGGAATACTGAAGGCTCTGTCGAGAACCCCTTCCATTACGGTGAAATCCTGCTCC
>CAZOGT010000462.1:0-1950 GCA_964579015.1 uncultured Acidobacteriota bacterium
CTTGTTCAGGTTCTCCGCCCTGATACGAGTTTTCAGCAGGGTGATCTTTCCGGGACCGCCCGCGGCCGCTGCCAGCTCAAGAGCTTCCCCGGCGGCGAGGGCGGATGATTTCTTCTGGATTTTCGGAGCTGTTCTGTCAGTAAGTGCCTCAATGGCTGCAGGCCTGAGCAGCAGTCCACATACCTGCTGGATATCATCTTTCCATGTAATCAGATCCTGTGTTGAAAAGGACTGCACCGCTGCTTCAGGATCATACCTGCGAAATTCGATATGGTAGAAATGTAGCTCATCCAGGTCCCCGGTCCACTCAATCCTGCACCTTTTGGCAAAGGGTACAGGGTAGTATCCGGCGTCTCTCTGGGTCATGGCTCCTGCGTAAGCTGATTCATCAGGGCCTCCCTCAACCTCGAGCGAAGGATAGAGAGCCTGCAGGAAATCGTTGGCCGCACCCTGGAACAGGGGGACGCTGTCTCCATCCAGCCAGATGGTGATTTCTCCATTCATCCTTGCCGTCCAGGTCCTGACGATCGCTCCGGGACCCGCCACATCCGCCAGGAGATATTTTCCCGGCTGGTCTCCTGCCGCGTCTCGCAGCACTTCCTGGACACCTGGGATCGGTTCCCCGCCGAATCCGTCGGAATTGGCGAACCAGTGTTCTCCCCCGAAAATCCTGCTTCTCCGGTCATAGGAGGAGACCTGGAATACCTGGTAGGCAGGGTCCGGAAATTCTGCGAGGCGGTGCAGTTCGATCATTTCAAGGACGAGGGATCCGGTGGTGACCGGCGTCCCGGGAACCTTGTCCGCGGCCGAGGCCGGCATCGCTTCAACACTATAGAAAAGTGTGCCGGCTGCCATTAAAAGATAAGCTGAAATGCAACTTTTTAAATATCTCATTTCTACAGACCCTTTCTTTCAGGATTTAGATACTAGCAGAACCGAGGAAAGGTGAACAGGCAACAAATTCCGGCTAAGGAATCGGACAGTCGATTATTCCAGGGGGCTGCACCCGGAACCGTTCGAAACCCGGATGAAAGACTGCCCCGGCTCTTTTCTTGACTTGCGGCGGTAATACGGTAATTATCGGGTAAACGAGATCATCGTGACATGCATCCAGGATACATTCAGAACAGAACAGGAAGAAGGCAAATGACGCAAATAATAAGATGGCCTGAGATTGAGGAAGCCCTGTCCGGAATTGACGTGATTTCAGAAATGGAAAAGGGGTTCGCGGCCTTTTCCGAGGGCAGGGTAGTGGTGCCTCCGGTAGGGGAGCTTCTTTTTGACGACCCGCCCGGAGACGCTCACATTAAATATGGCTACATAAAAAAAGACGATTATTTTGTAATCAAAATTGCATCCGGTTTTTACAGGAACCCGGCACTGGGATTGTCCTCCAGCCAGGGCCTGAATCTTCTTTTCAGCTCCCGAACCGGGGTTGTTGAAGCCGTTCTGCTGGACGAAGGTAACCTGACCAATATAAGGACCGCGGCTGCGGGGGCTTGTGTCGCCAGGTACTTTGCGCCTTCAGAAGTGGAGAACGTCGGAATCCTGGGGGCCGGGATCCAGGGCCGGCTGCAACTCGAGTATCTCCTGAAGGTGATCAATCCCCGGAACGTATTCATATATGACCACCAGCCTGAAACAATTGACTCCTATAAATCGTGCTTCGCTGAATTTCCTGTGAGCATAAGTTTTGCGAGCCCGGCAGAGATTGCAGCAAGATGCAACTACATTGTGACTGCCACTCCTTCGGAAACGCCGCTGCTGCAGGCCGGATATATCCGGATCGGCACTCACATAACAGCCGTGGGATCTGACACCCCCGGTAAGCAGGAGCTTGATCCGGGAATAATTGCCGGAGCTGACCTGGTGGTTGCCGACAGCATTTCTCAATGTCGGACCAGGGGTGAGATCTTCCGCGCGCTTGGCCTGGGGCGGATTCAGCCTGAT
>CAZOGT010000463.1:0-1941 GCA_964579015.1 uncultured Acidobacteriota bacterium
CGGGCAATATGTTCGATGGAAATCGACTTGGGGCAGACCGCCTCGCACTCCCCGTGGTTGGAACAGTTCCCGAAGCCCTCCAGGTCCATCTGCCGGACCATGTTTCTGACCCTTGCCCCGGCCTCGACCCTGCCCTGGGGAAGCAGGGCCAGCTGGGAGATTTTGGAAGAGATAAAAAGGGCGGCGGAGGCATTGGGGCAGGCGGCCACGCAGGCGCCGCAGCCGATGCAGGAGGCGGCGTCCATGGCCAGCTCGGCCTGGTCCTTGCTGACCGGGATCGAGGAGGCTTCCGGCGCCTGGCCGGTCTTGATCGAGATATAGCCGCCGCTGGTGATAATCCGGTCAAAGGCGGTCCGGTCCACCACCAGGTCCCGGATAACCGGGAAGGCTCTTGATCTCCATGGCTCTACAACAATCATGTCTCCGTCCTTGAAATGGCGCATGTGGAGCTGGCAGAGTGCGGTGTTCCGTTCCGGGCCGTGCGCCGTCCCGTTCACAACTGACCCGCAGCATCCGCAGATTCCCTCCCGGCAGTCGTTGTCGAATTCAACCGGGATCTCCCCCCGCTCGATGAGGTCTTCGTTCAACACGTCCAGCAGCTCCAGGAATGACATGTCAGGCGACACATCCAGGACCGTGTAGCCGACAAATTTCCCCCTGGCCTTGTCGCTTTCCTGCCGCCATATCTTGAGATGAATCGTCATATGCTCCATTTTCTTCCCACCCCTGTCTTCAGAAGAGACATTCAATCAACAATTCTGCTGTTCAGCCAGCCCGCCTGATTTTTTTTGTCCGTACTATTTATAGCTCCTGGTCTCCGGGGAGACTTCTTCAAATTCCAGGGGCTCCCTGTGCATCTCAGCTTCCCGGTCTTCGCCTCTGTATTCCCAGGCGCTGACAAAGGCGAAATCCCTGTCGTTGCGCAGGGCTTCCCCTTCCCCGGTCTGGTACTCCTCCCGGAAGTGGCCTCCGCAGGATTCCTCCCTCTGCAGGGCGTCCCGGGCCATCAGTTCCCCCAGCTCGATGAAATCAATGGTGCGGGAGGCGAATTCCAGGTACTTGTTCATGTTTTCGGCCTTTCCCGGCACCCGCAGGTCCTTCCAGAAATCCTCCTTGAGCTCCCGGATTGATTTGATTGCCCCTGCAAGCCCTTCCCGGCTGCGGGACATGCCCACTGAATGCCAGAGAATATCTCCCAGTTCACGGTGGAAGATGCGGGGGGACTTCCTGCCGTTGACCGAGAGCAGCCTCCCGATCTGTTCGGCAACTTCCTTTTCAACCGTCCTGAAGGCCTCTTCATCGCCCTGCATGGCGGCCGGCTTTTCGCCTGCCAGGTAGTGGCCGAGGGTTTGCGAGATAATGAAGTAGCCGTCGGCAAGGCCCTGCATCAGGGCGCTGGCACCGAGCCGGTTGGCCCCGTGGTCGGAGAAGTTGGCCTCCCCGAGGACGAAGAGTCCGGGGATGGTGCTCATCAGGTGGTAGTCGACCCAGAGTCCGCCCATGGTGTAATGCACGGCCGGATAAATTCTCATCGGGGTTTCATAAGGGTTTTCGGCAGTGATCTGCTCATACATGTCAAAGAGGTTTTCGTACTTGTCATGAATGTAACCCCGTCCCTCCCTTTCGATGACGTCGGCAAAATCGAGGTAGACGGCCAGGCCGGTGGTCCCGACCCCCCGGCCCTCGTCACACACCGCCTTGGCAGCTCTGGATGCTACATCCCTGGGCACCAGGTTTCCGAAGGCTGGATATCTTCTCTCCAGGTAGTAGTCACGCTCCTCCTCAGGGATCTCCGTTGGAGGCCGCTTGTCTCCCTTTTCTTTGGGAACCCAGACCCGGCCGTCATTGCGGAGGCTCTCGCTCATCAGGGTCAGTTTTGACTGGTGGTCCCCGGAGACCGGGATGCAGGTGGGGTGGATCTGGGTGAAGCAGGGATTGGAG
>CAZOGT010000464.1:0-1917 GCA_964579015.1 uncultured Acidobacteriota bacterium
CGCGTCATTGCGTTAAATTCCTCCCCTAAAATCCACCCCAGTAGTCCCGGTCCAGTGACCGGTAGTTGGCGGCTTCGGAGATGTGGGCTGAGAGTTTCGGGAGCGGTTTATTTAACGCAGAGGCGCAAAGACGCAGAGGCGCAATGAATATTAAAGAATTTCTCTGCGTCATTGCGTCGCTGCGTCATTGCGTTAAATTCCTTCCCTAAAATCCACTCCAGTAATCCCGATCCAGCGACCTGTAGTTGGCGGCCTCGGAGATGTGGCCGGGGGAGATCTCCGCTTCACCTTCCAGGTCGGCGATGGTGCGGGCCACCTTGAGGATCCGGTGGTAGGCCCGGGCCGAAAGCTTCATGCTCCGCATGGCATTGTCCATGGTCTCCCGGGAATCGTCATTCAGCCGGCAGTAGCTCTCGATTTCCCGGGGGGTCATCTGGTCGTTGCAGTATTTATTGGGGACCTTTTGGAACCTCTCCTGCTGGATGAGCCGGGCGGCGGCCACGCGCTCGGCGATGACGGCCGAGCATTCCCCCCGGGGGGCATCCAGCATCTCGTCGTGGCTCACCTCCGGTACCGCCACCTGGAGGTCTATGCGGTCCAGCAGCGGCCCCGAGATCCGGTTCAGGTAGTTCTGGATTACCGGGGGCGTGCACTTGCAGCCCTTGAGCTGACTTTTGAAATATCCGCAGGGACAGGGGTTCATGGCCGCGGCCAGGATGAAGTCGGCCGGAAAGGTCAGGGACCGGGCGGCCCGGCTGATGGTGATGACCCGGTCCTCCAGGGGCTGGCGCAGCACCTCCAGCACGTGGTGGTTGAACTCCGGCAGCTCGTCCAGGAAGAGGACCCCGTTATGGGCCAGGGAGACCTCCCCGGGACGGGGATTGGAGCCTCCCCCGACCAGCCCGGCGGCACTGATGGTCTGGTGCGGGGATCGGAAAGGCCGGCGGACCAGGAAGGGCCGGTCTCCGGGCAGTTTTCCGCAGACACTGTGCACTGCCGAGGCCTCCAGGGCTTCGGGAAAGGTCATTCGGGGAATGATCGAGGGTATCCGTTTGGCCAGCATGGTTTTGCCGGAACCCGGAGGGCCGATTAACAGGATGTTATGCCCCCCCGCGCAGGCCACTTCAACCGCCCGCTTGGCAGCCTGCTGGCCCTTGATTTCTGAAAAATCGGGCGCATTGACCGGGGTTTTCTCCAGCAGGAGGCCCGGGTCCACAGGCTTTACCGCGTCCATGGTGGATCCCTCGGTGAGGAGATGGACCACCTGGGGCAGGGAGGCGGCAGGGTAGATCTCAACGCCGCTGACCACCGATGCTTCCCGGGCGTTCTCCCCGGGCAGAAGTATCCGCCGGAAACCATGTTTCTTGGCGCTGAGCGCCACCGGTAAGGCCCCCTTGATCGGCCTGACGCTTCCGTCGAGAGACAGCTCTCCCAGGATCAGCCAGTCGTTGAGCCGCCCTTCCTCCATGCCCCCGGTTATGCCCATCACTGCCAGGGCAATGGGCAGGTCGTAGCAGGAGCCCTCCTTCTTGAAGTCGGCTGGGGCCAGGTTGACGGTGATGGCCCCGGAACCCGGGTAACTGTAGCAGCAGTTGCGGATCGCGGCCTGTACCCTTTTCCCGCTTTCCTTGATGGCTGTGTCCGGCAGGCCGACCACATGGTACTGAGGCTTTTCCGACACGGACAAGTCAACCTCCACGTCGATCATCTGGGCGTCGATTCCGAGGACAAAAGCGCTGTGAACCTTTAGCAGCATATCTTTGCTTATCTCCATGCCCGGCCCCCGGAACGAGGGCCTGGATTCTGCAGCTAAGAACGTTTCGAAAAACGGATTAGCGAAAAAAGGCGGGGATTTTTTTGAGGGTGTGCGAGAGAGGGGCGAAAAAAACTGAAGCGCTTATGGAGCCGGCAGCGCGC
>CAZOGT010000465.1:0-1912 GCA_964579015.1 uncultured Acidobacteriota bacterium
ATGCTTCAGCCAGTTCAATCCACCTTTCCCCGAATTTTCCGATGGATACCGCCAGGACCCTGTCCCCCGGGCAGTGGAGGTTGCTGACCGCGGCTTCCATGGCTCCCGTGCCTGTAGTGGAGTGGATAAGTAGCTCGTTTCCTGTTTTGAAAATAGCCTGCAATTTTTTCCGGCACTCCATCATGATCCCGGCGAATTCCGGGGTTCGATGATGGGGCATCGGCATGGCCATGGCCTGCCGGGCCTCAGGGATCAGGGGGGTCGGGCCCGGAGTGAAAAGCCTCGTTTTTCTCATTGCACGATGATACCACGGGGGATAGAATCAATTAGCAGGCAGTTCCCGGAAACCTGGAGATGCCGGTTTCATCGCCTGTGGGCCCAGGCTTGTCCGGGGAACCCTGGATCCATGAAAAAAGGAGGCACTGACTACGCAGGAGAGGATGGATGAAAGATTTTTTCAGGCTGAAGGATAATGGAACATCCATAAGGACAGAGACACTGGCGGGCATCACTTCATTTCTGGCGACCATGTATATCATTGTCGTGAACCCCGTTATTATCAGCGAGGCCGGGCTGCCTTTCAGCGGGGTGCTGACCGCCACGGTCCTGGTGTCGGCATTCAGTTCCATTGCCATGGGCCTCTATTCCAACAATCCAATCGTTGTGGCCCCAGGTATGGGCATTAACGCGTTTTTTGCCTACTCAGTGGTAATCGGAATGAACGTCCCATGGCAGACAGCCCTGGGGGCTGTTTTCTGGTCGGGGGTGGTGTTCCTGGTCCTTTCGGTGTTCAATGTCCGGGTCGCTATTGTCAATGCGATTCCGAAGCAGATAAGGTACGCCATAACCTGCGGAATCGGGATGTTCATATCCTTTCTGGGTTTCATCAATGCCGGGATGATCGAGGCGGACCCGACCACCCTGGTGAGGCTGGGAGAGATTGATACGGTGGTGCTGGTTTTTCTCGCCGGATTCAGCGTGACCGCCTACCTGATGATCAGGAGAGTCCCCGGGGCCCTGATCCTGGGCATCCTCTTTACTTCACTCCTTTCTTTTCCGATCGGCAGGTGGTTCGGTGAAGGGGACCCGCTGGTTGTCTGGCAGGGGATCTGGGCTGCCCCGGATTTCAGCCTGCTTTTTGAGCTCGATTTTATCGGCTCCCTGAAACTGGCTTTTCTGCCGGTGGTGTTTGCTTTCCTTTTCACCGACCTGTTTGACAGCCTTTCCACCTTTATCGGGGTTGCCGAGGCCGCTGATCTGACCGATGAGGAGGGCGAGCCCAGGAACATCCGGGAATCACTTATTGTTGACGCATTTTCCACCCTGATATCAGGGCTTTTCGGGACGAGCCCGGGAACAAGTTATATAGAATCAGCCGCCGGGGTAGAGGAGGGCGGAAGGACCGGGCTCACTGCGGTTGTTGCGGGACTGCTTTTTATTCCTTTCCTGTTTCTTTCCCCGCTGCTGGGGTTTGTTCCGTCAGTGGCAACCGCGCCTGCACTCTGCCTGGTGGGAGTATTCATGATGAAGCCGATCATGAAGATCAACTGGCATGAGCTGGATGATGCGATTCCGTCATTTCTGGCCATGATCCTGATCCCCCTGACCTACTCCATCGCCCACGGAATCGTCTGGGGGTTTATCAGCTGGAGTATCATCAAGATCCTTATCGGAAAATACAAGGCGGTCTCTCCGCTGCTGGTGGCGGCGAGCCTGATCTATGTTGTCCTGATGATCATCGTTGGAAAATGAGTTTCCAGCGAACTGCCCTTATGAGGAGGAGACTGATCTTTGGAGCGAAGGCAGCCGGGGAATCGACCCCGACCCCGACCCCGATACCGACTCCGACGCCGAGAGGAAAGCGTGGCATAAGCTTCAAGCTTATGTTCGTTTCTGGTGACTGTCCCTTATA
>CAZOGT010000466.1:0-1890 GCA_964579015.1 uncultured Acidobacteriota bacterium
AAAAAGAGATTCGTGAAAAGCCAACAGGAAAGCGCAAAGTTTTTCAAAAAGGGGAGGGCATCCCCGGGGCAGCCCCTGGTTCCAGACCGCATTTCTCACCGGTTTTCGTAGCGCAGTAGCAAGATGGTGAGAAATGCGTGCTAAAGTCCCCTGATGATCCCGGTCGCGCAATGGATCCCGCCGTTGTTCAGGATCAGGTGGCGGGCGTAGACGGGGATGATTTCATAGTCCGGTGGCAGGTGGGTCTTCAGGTCATCCATGAAAAGCTCTTCAATCTCCGTAAGGCCCATCACCGGAACAAACAGCGTTTTGTCCACCAGGAGATTGTTCACGTAACTGATTCCTGACCAGGGTACCTGGAGAGACCTGTCTCCGGCGATCCTGGGAACCCTGATTACCTTAAGCCCGAGCGCCTCCAGCTCTTCGATTTTTTTCTCCCGCGCCTTCAGGTCCGGAATCTCGTAATCGGGAAGCTGGCTTTCAATCACCGAGAGCAGGGCCGGTATTTGGGCTACGTCGGTGCGAAGGATCGCCGCCGAAGATACCCAGTCCTTGAGCAGGGGAAGATCGTTTTCAAACATCTTCTGCTGGCTGGTGCCGGCGAAGCAGGCATCCGGATCTTCGCTGCAGTTCCGCTGGATATACATTTCCAGCCTTTCCCTCATGCCGATTTTTTCCTCAACCTGCATCGCGCCCTGGGTCTTCTTAAGTTTGTCCAGAGCTTCCCTGATATCCTTCCTGCTTTTCCTGAACTCCAGGGCGCTGACTGAAAGCGACTTTGCCATTTCCATTATTTCATTGGTATAAGGGGACTTGAGCCGCTGCCCGATCGCCTCCAGGGCGGAAAAAGCCAGGCCCTGGCTGCCGGTGATCGGTTCTGATACAAGGGCAATGCCTGCATCCGGGATAAAAGAGACGAAATAGTCAATGTGGGGGGCAAGGCCTGAAAGGTCGAAAGCATGCTCGGCTCCGAACTCAATCTTCAGGACATAGGCGTACTCCTCCATCGTGAGTTCCTTGCCCCAATAATTCCTGGCAGTATCCCCGAAAAAGAGAATGGTCTCGGAGTGGTTCCGGGGATGCTTCAGGAACTGGAGGTCCCCGCCCTCCCAGGAGAGTTTGGAACGTACGAAATTCCCCCCGGTGAGGTCATCCAGAAAGGGCCGGAATTCCTCTCCGTATTCCGATGACCCTTCCATCAGCCGCCTGGGAATCAGCACATGGGGCTCTCCGTTCACCTCCCCGCTTTTCACGTAGTCCTGGGTCCAGGGATTGGAAACCGTGGAGGTCGTTTCATGAAACTCAACGCGGTGACGGATTTCCTTGAAATGCAGTTCCAGGGCTTCTTCATACCATTCCTTTTCCAGGGCATGGTTGACCCCGAGAACGACATCGAGGGGCCTGTTGATGTAGGGAAGGACCTGCTTGACCATATCCAGGGAATCCCCGACGATCTCCGTCCTTCCCGAAAGGAAGCTCAGCGTATCCACATCGAACATCAGCCTGCTGATCTGTTCATTGTCGGTGTTGGCGCGAAAACCTTTCAGGGTCGGTTCATACCAGACGTGGCATTTTTCGCCGCCCCTGTTCCTCACCAGTTCCGGATCAAAGGGCAGATCACTGGCACTGAAGAGAGCTGCCAGGGCCGCCTCAGAATCAGCGCAGACGAATTTAATGGCGCCCTCTTTGGCGCCCTGGGGAAAGTCGAGGTCCGCGGCTACGGTTTCAAACGTGGCATTGGAAGCCGATAGTGATTGAACCTGTATGGAAAAAAGGAGCAAAAGCAGTGGCAGTGTCCGGTTTAACAGCGTGAATCTCATATCTTCTCCGGGCTCTTCTATGTTCAGGTTGCGCGTTGCCGCACCGCTTGATAAAGCGCGGCTTCAACCG
>CAZOGT010000467.1:0-1886 GCA_964579015.1 uncultured Acidobacteriota bacterium
GGCTACCTCTTGCGTGCGGGCGGGTTATGGAGTATAAAGAAAGGAGACGACAGGATAAATCCTTACGGCTCCACGGAGCATATATCCTGACAGGAAACTTGCTGTTTGCAACCATAGTCACAAGGGGTTAAGCCAATGTTTAACACTAATTATGGTGATTTGAGAAAGCCTTTGTCTGGAATTTCAGTACTGGTCCTGTTTCTTCTCCTTCTCCCGGTTTCCTCCTGCGCGACCAATCCGGTTACCGGGAAGCGGCAGATAATGCTGGTATCTGAAGCCCAGGAAATCCAGATGGGCGCCCAGTACGATCCCGAGGTCATGGCTACATTCGGGGAATATGAAGCACCGGAACTCCTGGATTTTATCCAGGAAAAAGGGAACGAGATGGGGAGGATTTCGCACCGCTCTGAACTGGAGTACCATTTCAGGATCCTTGATTCGCCGGTTGTGAATGCATTTGCGGTACCCGGCGGCTACATCTATTTCACCCGCGGAATGCTGGCCCAGCTCAACAACGAGGCCGAGCTGGTCGGTATCGTCGGGCACGAAATGGGTCACGTAACAGCCCGCCATTCGGCCAGCCAGCAGAGCCAGCAGCAGCTGGCACAGCTGGCCCTGATGGGCGGGATGATCGCCTCGGAGGAGTTCGCCCGCTACGGGCAGCTTGCGATGCAGGGAATGGGGCTTCTGTTTTTGAAATTCAGCCGCGACCATGAACGTGAGTCCGACCGCCTGGGCGTGGAGTATGCATCGAAAATCGGTTACGACGCCCACAAAATGGCTGATTTTTTCCAGGTGCTCAATAAGATGCATATGGCAGACGACCAAGGAGGCGTCCCGACCTTCTTTTCGACCCACCCCAACCCGGAGGACAGGTACAATTCCGTGCACCAGCAGGCCGACCGCTGGCAGGAGAACCTCGGCTTTTCCGAATGGCAGGTCAATGGTGACCATTATCTGAAGATGATCGACGGGATGGTCTACGGCGAAGATCCAAGGCAGGGATACGTGGAGGAGAACGTCTTCTATCACCCCGAGCTGAGGTTCAGGTTCGCGTTCCCCGCAGGCTGGCGGCTGCAAAACTCCCCGCTCCAGGTTGTAATGGCCCCGGAAAACGGGAGGGCACTGGTGGTCTTCACCATTTCCAGGCAGAAGAACCTGGAAGCAGCCGCCCAGGAGACGATCAACGAGATGGGACTCAGCTTCCAGGGAAAGAGGGACATCACAGTCAACGGCCTGCCGGCACTGGCCACCTACTCCAAGCAGTACCCGCAGAGCCAGTACCAGTCCTCATCCCGGCAGGAGGGGCTCTCCGTCCTCTCCTACTACATCAATTACAACGAGGACATCTATGCCTTCCACGGGGTTTCGCGGGAAAGCGATTTCAATGCCTATCAAAACACCCTGGAATCGACGATGAGGAGCTTTGCCCGGCTTTCAGACCAGTCGAAGATCAATGTGATACCTGCCAGGGTCGAGATAAAAACAGTCCAGCGCACGATGACCCTGCGGGAGGCCTTTACCTCGTTCGGTGTCCCCGGGGAACGGATGGATGAACTGGCCCTGCTCAACAACATGGAGCTTGACAACCGGGTCAGCGCGGGAAGGCTGATCAAGATCGTGGAGGGAGAGTAGCTGGAGCGGCTCGCTCCAGCAGAGCGCCTGTCAGGCCTCCGGCCTTAGTGCAATCGTAGCCGGAAACTTCCAGTTTGCCACTCCCGCAGGGAGCCAATGCTGCTGGATTGAAGGTGCAAAGGGGTTCCCCGACTTTGTCGGGGAACACAGATCGTTGAAAAACCCCCTAAATTTGGAGTTAAAAAGTTCTCGATTGGGGCTAACAGGGGGCCAACGCCGATTTAAAGTGGCAACTCCTAAATAGGGGCAAC
>CAZOGT010000468.1:0-1868 GCA_964579015.1 uncultured Acidobacteriota bacterium
GGCTTTCCGAGCCGGATATAATCCTGATTGCGGTTCCGACACCCCTGGACAAGATGCTTCAGCCTGACCTTAAATATGTCGTCAACAGCTGCCGGGACATTGCGGAAAGGCTGAGGAAAGGCCAGCTGGTCGTTCTCGAATCAACCACCTATCCAGGGACCACCAGGGAGGTGATGCTGCCGATCCTGGAAGAGGGTTCAGGCCTCAAGGCAGGGGAGGATTTCTTTCTTGCCTACAGCCCGGAAAGGGAGGACCCCGGAAGGAGCGACTATTCAACCCGCACCATTCCCAAGGTAATCGGAGGCTATGACCAGGATTCCCTGGAGATCGCGGTCGAAGCCTACAGGTTGGCAATCGATCATCCTGTGCCCGTTTCCAGCTGTGAGGCCGCGGAAGCCAGCAAGATCCTGGAAAATACCTACCGGAGCGTCAACATTGCCCTGGTTAATGAACTCAAGACGTTGTTTGACAAAATGGGGATCGATATCTGGGAAGTGATCAGTGCCGCTGCCACCAAGCCCTTCGGGTTCAAGGCATTCTACCCGGGACCCGGTCTGGGCGGCCATTGCATACCCATTGACCCCTTCTACCTGAGCTGGAAGGCCAGGGAATTCGAAGTGCCGACCCGTTTCATCGAGCTGGCCGGAGAAATAAACCGCTCCATGCCGGATTGGGTGGTAAGCAAGCTTTCCGACTCTCTCAACAACCATGGCAAGGCCCTGAAAGGGTCCAGAATACTTATCCTGGGCCTTGCCTACAAACCAGATGTGGACGATGACAGGGAATCTCCAACCTACAAGCTTATGGAACTTCTCGGAAAAAAAGGGGCGAAAGTAAGCTATCACGATCCCCACATCCCTGAGATTCCCCCAACCCGTGAATACAGCCGGTACGCAGGAATAAAATCAGTCAGTTTGCATAACCCTGACATCGGGGCTTACGATTGTGTTTTAATAAGCACCAATCACAGCTCGGTTGACTATGAATTCGTGGTTAAAAATGCCCGGATAGTAGTCGACACCAGAAACGCGACCAGGGGGATCAGAGATCCGGAAGGAAAAGTAGTAAAGGCCTGACCATCCCGGCTGATTTTCAGGCCGGTTCTGTGCGGCGTTACTGGCATTGTTTTTATTCGGCAGCAATCTGATAATAGATTTTCAGCCCTGTTGAGGAATCATTGCGGTTATGGCGATCATTCATCTGGACACCAAAAGGCTTAAAAGGATCATCCTGCACTACGGGGACCTGGTTTACTGTTATACCAGGGCCAATGTCAGGGGGGAAGTCTCCCGCAATTTCCTGGGATACGCCTGGTGGAGCCTTGAACCGATGCTGGGGATGCTCGTTTATTATATGGTCTTTGCCGTTGGCCTTCGTTTCGGAGACGATGATTTCCTGGTTTTTCTCCTGGTCGGGACCAGTTTCTGGCTCTGGTTCAACAAAACTGTTTCGCAGTCGGCCAACAGCATTAACAAGGCTAAAGGGATAATCCTGTCAGCCAAGGTATCGAAGATCGTCTTCCCTCTTTCTTCCGTGCTTCATACATCCGTAAAGCAGATCGTAGTTGTCGGAGTTCTGCTGGTTTTCCTCCCCCTGGCGGGCATTGAAATAACCTGGTACTGGCTTATCCTCCCACTGATAATGGCAGTCCAGCTGGCCTTTACAGCCGGGGTTTCCCTGGCCGCCTCCATTGTAGTGCCGATCATTCCTGACATAGGCTTCCTGATCGATACTGCGCTGCGGCTGATGTTTTTCGTTTCAGGTGTGCTCTTCAGTCTTGACCGGATCGGACCTCCCTACGGCATGTATCTCTACTACGCCAATCCTATGGCGGCACTCCTTACCAATTACCGGAAGATATTGCTTTA
>CAZOGT010000469.1:0-1863 GCA_964579015.1 uncultured Acidobacteriota bacterium
AAAAGTTCCTCTTCTTGCCTTTTTTCGTTTATCCTGATCATATATAACCGTCAAATAAAAATTTCACCGCTTTTTACGGGAGGCCGATATGTCGTTTCTGGATGACAATTATTTATTGAGCTCTAAAGCAGCAGTTCGACTGTATGAGGAGGTTGAAGACCTGCCGATTGTTGACGCTCATAATCACCTGGATATTGATGAGATCCTGGACAACCAGCCGTGGGCCGATGCCTGGGAGGTTGAAGGGGCCACGGACCATTATGTCTGGGAGATGATGCGTCGCCGTGGGGTCTCTGAAGACTTGGTTACAGGCAGCGCCTCCAACCATGACAAATGGAAGGCGCTCTGCCGGATTTTTCCGGAGCTGGTGGGGAACCCGGCCTATGAATGGATACAACTTGACCTGAAACGCCGGTTCCTGATCCAGGCGGTGCTGTGCGAACAGAATGCTGAACATATCTGGAAAAAAGTGGAGGAGGAATTACAGGATTCCAGGATGCTTCCCCAGGAACTGCTTCGGGAGATGAAGGTTGAAATCATGTGCACAACGGATGACCCTTCCATGAGCCTGCCGGGTCATGAAAAGGCGGCAACGGAGGTTTCCTGTACCAGGATACTGCCCACCTGGAGGCCTGACAAGTGCAGCGACCCGTCCCATCCCCGGTGGAAGCCCTTCATCGAAAAGCTGGGATCGGAATGCGGAGAAGATACTTCCCGGATGCAGGGCCTGCTGGACTGCCTGGAAAAGACCCATCAGTACTTTGACCGCCTGGGCTGCGTTGCCAGCGATCACGGGATGGAGGCCCCCACCGGGGATCCTGTTTCAGGGAAGGAGGCGGAGAAAATCCATGCAAAGGCCTACCGGGGAGAAGTTCTTTCCGGTGATGAGATCAAGGGATACATGGCCTTTATGCTCAGTTTTTACGGAAGCCTGAATGCAGCAAGAGACTGGGTGACCCAGCTTCATATCGGGGCTTGCCGGGATTACCGTGACTCCCTCCTCAAGAATTTAGGCCCGGACTCGGGCGGAGATGTCTCTATTCAGAATATTGATTTCACCAGGGGACTCCGTCATTTTTTGAATGAATTTGATGAAAAAATGCACATCGTGCTTTACTGCCTTGATCCGAGTCATCTGCCGTCGGTTGCCACCCTGGCGAGGGCCTTTTCCAGCAACGTCCAGGTTGGAGCCCCCTGGTGGTTCAATGACAGCCCGTACGGAATGAGGACCCAGCTGGAGTATATCGCCTCAGTCGACGCCCTGGCCAACCTGGCGGGGATGGTTACTGATTCCAGGAAGCTGATTTCCTTTGGTTCCCGCACTGAGATGTTCAGGAGGGTGCTGTGCGATGTGGCCGGCCGATGGATCGAAATGGGCCAGGCCCCCGAAGGATATGCCCTCGACCTGGTTACTGCGCTTTCCTACGAAAGGCCGAGGGAACTATTTTTCAGGAAGAAAGTGTAACGAGTCATTCTCCTGGAACCTCAGGCGACAGGCCCGGGAAGAGGCGGAACCTGGAAGGCCAGTTGCAAGGGCGGCCGAAAACATGAGCAACACACTGTTAAGGAAGATTCCCTCTGTCAATGATTTGCTGGTTGACCCGGACATTTCGGTACTACAGTAAAAATATCCGAAAAGCATGGTGCTGTCCTCCCTGAACCGTCTTCTGGATTCTTTGAGAGAGGCCATCAGGGAAGGGGAGGTGACAGGGGATCGTCTTCCGATCCTGGTCGCGGAACTCCCCTTCCGGTTGGAAGATGACCTGCAGGGCATGGCTGAACCCACGTTGAAGCCGGTAATCAACGCGACCGGAATCATCATTTACACGAATGTGGGAAGGGCCCCCATCTCCCGGCGAATCG
>CAZOGT010000470.1:0-1859 GCA_964579015.1 uncultured Acidobacteriota bacterium
TTTCTCAATACCGACGCCGAATTAAAATCTTTCCAAGCCGCGTAAAATGGGGAAACTCCTAAGCCATAAATATATTGCCTGCTTAATTTAATTCTGATATATAATGAATTCAGCAGCCCGGAAAAAGAAATTTGAAAATTGGGCCCCAACGCTCTATCCTCCCTCAAATTCTTTGCCGGGCTGCCCTTCCTGCAACCCGTTATATCCATCATTTTCGGGAAAGCGCGTCCAGTTCTGACCTGAAACAGGAGGTGTATTCAGGGGTTGTTCCGCAACACGAACCTATTACGGAAGCTCCCGAATCAACAAGCAGTCTGATCCCTGAAGCCATCTGTTCAGGAGTTTCGCGGTAAACGACCCTGTCCCCCTCCATTTCGGGCCGGCCGGCATTAGGCTGGGCCATTACCGGCAGATCGCACGCTTTCCGGTACCTTGCGACAATCCCGGCCGCACTCCTGATATCAATATCAGTGCCACAGTTGGTGCCTATGACATCCGCGCCTTTTTCGGTGATCAGCCGGGCGGCCTGCTCAGGAGAGACCCCCATCATGGTCCGGAAATCAGTGCCTTCTTTGACCAGGTCGAAAGCCATGGAAGCGATAACGCAGGTCGCTCCCGCCTTTTTCGCGGCATCCAGGGCGGCATCCATCTCTTCCAGGGAAGTCTGGGTTTCGATAATCAGGGCGTCCACGCCGGCCGCGAGCAGGACCTCAGCCTGTTCCAGGAAAGAATCGAACACCTCCTGCCTGGTTGTGGAACCATACGGCTCCATCATTCCGCCAAACGGCCCCAGGTCCCCCAGGACGAATCCATCCTTATCTCCAAATGCCCTGATGGCAATAGCCACGGCCGCCTTGTTAACCTCAGCCACCCTGTTGCCCATTCCCGCCGCAGCCAGGGCGAGGCGGCTTCCGGTAAAGGTATTGGTTATCAGCAGGTCGGCTCCGGCGTTCACGTAGGCTTCCTGGACCTGCAGGACTTTTTCCGGCTCAGCAAGGTTCCATAAGGCGCTCGATTTCCCTGGTTCAAGGCCAAGAGCCTGAAGCCGGGTCCCCATGGCGCCGTCACCCAGCAGTACCCTGTTTTTTATTGCTTCGATGAATTTCATGGACCTAAGGATAATTGATGGACCGGGAAGTTAGAAGAGGCAAATGTAAAAATCGGGAAAACCTTGCTTAGTATTGATAAAAAAAAGGGCCGGCGTCCCATGCAGGCCCTGGCATCCGGGGAAGGCATCAGCGTTCCGCAGATCAGGGTTTCTCTGCTCCCGGCCGGTTTTGAATGTAGAAATTATCATATCCTTTCCAGCAGGCACCCGTCTGTATAGAGCTCAAAAAAATCAGGTTCCGATTCCAGTTCAAGGTGTATTATGCGGCCGACCGCTTTCTCCAGTTCTTTCCTTGATTCCGAGGAAAGAAGCGCAATGGTTGCACCTTCTATCGAAGCATTCCCCAGGCGGATGAATTCTCCGTTCTCCAGTGCCGGGAGCAGGCCTATTTCAACGGCGGAATCGAGGCTGAGATAGGTTCCGAAGGCCCCGGCAAGGAAAAACAGGTCGATATCCATCATATCCAATGCGGAATGCCTGAGGGCAATCCTGAGTCCGGCCGTGATGGCTGCCTTGGCCTGGAGCAGCCGGCTGATATCCTCTTCATCAATAAACAATTCCTCAGGGCCGTCGACTACCAGCTTTTTCGGCTTTCCGGACAGCGCCTCGACTGAAAAGGACCGGCAAGGGACGCCCTCCCATCCAGGCCTGCAGGTGGATTCGGAATCGTTCATTCGGGGAACCCGGCCGGCTCCGGGGGCAGTCTTCATCTCAACTCTTATCCTTCCCCTGGCGTTGATCAGCCCATGCG
>CAZOGT010000471.1:0-1857 GCA_964579015.1 uncultured Acidobacteriota bacterium
GGTCGGGAGGCACCGCCCAGGCTGAGGGTGACAGAATGATGTCCGCTCCCATATAGCTTAGAGATTTTGAAAGTGTGTACTCAACGGCATTGGCATCGGCGCAGATCAGTAGACCCAGCGTTCCCAGCTCCGTGTGGACTACATTCAGCCTGTCGCCCTGGTCATATAAATCATGGGCGAAACTGAGTTCATTCAGCTTGCGGTGTTTTATCAGCAGATCCCCTGCAGGGTTGATGATCACGGCGGCATTGTAAAGCTTGTCACCATCCCGCTCGACGATTCCCGCGCACACGTACACCCCATTTTCTTTTGCCGCCCTGCTGAGGGCATTGAAGGATTTCCCTCCCGGAATGGGGCCGGCCTGGTCACGGGCTGAAGTGTGGCACCATCCAAAATCGAGGGCCTCGGGAAGGAGGGCGATTCTGGCCCCGTTTTCCGCAGCCTCCCTGATTTTTTTTGCCGCCAGGGAGAGATTTTGCCCGGGTTGTCCGCCTTTGACATCCATCTGGATCATGGCCAGTTTGTAGTTGCTAGTCCGGGTCAATTTACCCCTCTCTTCTCTACCGTAGTTGCAGGAAATCATTATCCCGATGATGAGCAATAGAAATAAAGAGATTTTCTTTTCCATATGTCAGGGGATTATAAACCTCCTCGGAAAGATTGTCCCCGGGAGATTGTCCCCGGGAGGTGACAGGGGTTTTATCCGGAGCCGCCGAAGGTGGTTAAGGCGGCTCGCGGATAGGTGACGGCAGCCAGTGGGTTGGATTCCCAGAGGCGACCGCCAGTGCCTTAAGCTAGATTTTCAGGAGGTTCTTGATGTTGGTCCTGTAGACTTTCTCAAGCACTTCGTCAGGGAGATAGATTCCGTAGCACCCCCATCTTCCCTGCATGCCTACCGTACCGGCGCGGTACTTGAAGTATTCATCCTCAGTCTCAAAGAATCTCCAGTGGATTAAAGACTGGACGCCCGTGGCATCCATGATCTGGATATATTCTTCCGGTGACTGTCCCCTGGTGAAAGCTCCGATATGAATATGGGCGTCAATTGCAGGAAATTTGGCTTTTTGAGGGGTAGTATCCGGAGTCACCATGCAGGTATAGGGCTCAAAGTCCTTAAGCAGGAGGTCATTTTTAATTTCATGCCCCCTCTCATCTGGTCCGGTCTGGTAGCTCTGCCCAAAGACACCTCCAGCCGCATGGCCAAATACCCCTGCAGCGGCTCCCAGTTTTAGAAAACTTCTACGGTCTGAACTCTTTTTCATGGCTTCCCCCTGTGTAAATTATGTAAACAAATATTCCTGCCCTTAACCCGCATTTTTCAACAGTTTGCTGCTACGGCGGCGAATACATCCGTCCTGACCGGGTTACGCTCCCTCGGCCTCCTCGACGTACTGTCAAGCACGCCTCCGGGGGCCTTGTCCTGACTGCGGCCGGGATCACCATAACACTGTCTGTTATGGAATACAGCAGGCAGAGAATAATAGAATAAAAAACAAATAATTTAGGAAGGTATCAGCCTGCAGGGACCGGGCAAGCGGCGGCAGAGGGGGAGAATTAAAGGTTTGGCTCTTTACATGGTCGAATAACTTTTATAACAATATAGAAATGAAAAAGGCTGCCCTGTTTTTTTTCCTGTTTTTACTGATGTCCACTTTTCTGTCTGCTGATGGACGGGAAATGGGCCTTCGTGATGTGTTCGAAATCAACAGAGTCTCTTCCCCGGAATTGTCTCCGCATGCCCGGAGGATTCTCTATCTGGCCGAGGAGACCGACTGGGAGGAAAATGCCTATCGAAGCCAGGCCTGGATGGTTGACATCAAGTCAGGGGAAAGGAAGCAGCTGACCTTTGGCAAGGAG
>CAZOGT010000472.1:0-1849 GCA_964579015.1 uncultured Acidobacteriota bacterium
ATCTCCTGCATGGATACACCCAGCCCCCCGGGGGTCGAGAGATTCATCAGGAGAAATTCCGCACCCGAGCTTTCAGCTTCCAGGAAGGCGTCCTTGATGAATTCAGAGGTTACGGGATCAATGACCCCGTCGATTTCCACCTTGAGGATCTCACCTCTGGGTCCGGCGGCAAAAAGAATCAGGACGGCAAAAAAAAGCAGGCGCTTCATAACTATTATGTTAGCTCAACATCCTGATATTTACCAGAAGATAATTTCCAGGCAAGGGCGCGAAAAGAACAGGGATCAGCGGGCCGCATGGCCGCAAATGCGGGACGTCACCCCTGGGCGACTGGACCATCCCCACCGGTCAGTAGTCACGCCTCCCCGACAAAGCCCTGGAAATGGTGGTACCGTCCGCGTACTCCAGGTCGCTGCCCACCGGCAGGCCCGAGGCAATGCGGGATACCCTTACGCCCAGGGGCTTCAACAGCCTGGACAGGTAGAGGGCGGTAGCCTCGCCCTCGGAGGTGGGGTTGGTGGCAACTATGACCTCATCCACATCATGTTTTTCCAGGCGCGGGATCAGGTTCCTGAGCCGGAGCTCTTCCGGGCCGATCCCGTTGAGCGGGGAGATGGTGCCGTGCAGGACATGGTAAAGGCCCCGGTATCCGCCGGAATTTTCAATGGACATGATGTTGAAAGGCTCTTCCACGATACAGATGGTTTTCGGGTCCCGGTTTGAGTCTGAGCAGATCCGGCATGGATCAGTGTCGGTGATGTTGTTGCAGACTGAACAGAGCCTGATGCTCCCTTTCAGCCGGCTTATGGCTCCGGCAAGCTGGTCTGAAATCGACTGGGGCTGCTTGAGCAGATGGAACACCAGGCGCTGCGCTGACTTGGGGCCTATTCCGGGCAGGTTGCGGAACTCGTCGATGAGCTGCTGGATCGGGTCTTTGCTGCTTGCTTCAGGCATGCTTGAAAATCTTCCTTCCATTCAGGGTGAGTAGCTATATTCCGCCCAGGAGGCCGCCTGAGACATCGCCGAACCTGGCACTGACCGCCTCATCGACCTGGCGGGAGGCGTCCTGGAATGCCGCCTGGATCAGGTCCTCCAGCATTTCAACATCCGCGGGATCAACCGCGTCCGGCTGAATCGAGACGGACTTGAGGTTCTTCTTGCCGTCCAGCACGATCCTGACCATCCCGCCCCCGGCGCTGCCTTCAACCTCCAGGCTGTCCATGTCCTCCTCTATTTGTGCCTGCATGGCCTGGGCCTGCTTCATCATCTTCTGAATATCTTTCATCTTCATAATTCGAATGTTTCCTCTCACAGATCGTAAAACCGGGGCAAAAACCCGTTCACAACTATTATCGCTTCCATAGCCGGACCTCTCAAAGCACCGATTCGGGATAGAAGCATTATTTGAGGCCCGCCGATTCTCAGTTCAGCTTTTTAACCGTCATCCTCCCCGGATAGCGCTTAAGGAAAGACTGTACCCTGGGGTCGTCGGCAGGGTCTTCGTCATCCTCCTTTTCCTCTGTCTCCCTGACGTTCACCTCTATCCGGGGAGTAATTCCGCATACCCCGGCAAAATGCTCCTTCAGGAAATCCTTGCGCCGGGAGACCTGCCCGGCATGAAAGGAATCCCGATGGGCAAACAGGATGGTCAGTTTTTTTTCTTCCCCCCCGGAAAAACTGGTTTTCTCGGCCCGGATCAGGTTCTGGTAAAGCCTGATGGAATGCTCCCTGATCCTTTCCAGCCATGCGTCTACGATTTCCGGTTCCGACAGCTCCCTGCCGGCTGCCCCGGCTTCCGGCTCCTCCGGGCTGTCCGCCGCCGGCCGGGCAGCAGTCTTTTCGGCTCCAG
>CAZOGT010000473.1:0-1834 GCA_964579015.1 uncultured Acidobacteriota bacterium
CCGAGAATGCTTCCAGGGCAAATTCAGGCAGCGGCCCCTTCAGCCAGTCGGCAAAGGGGGCACCCATCGGCCGCTTCCTTCTCCCTGCTATTTCAGGAGGAAGGTCGTCTTTCATGGCCAGGCGCAGGATGTGCTTCTCGCGGAACCCCTTCAGCTTCAGCCGGTCCGGAATCAGCGCGCAATGCTCCACAAACAGGTGATCGAGAAACGGAACCCTTGCCTCCAGGCCCTGAGACATGGAAGACCGGTCCAGGTGGTGGGTTATGACATTGGAAAGCCGGTAAGCAAGGTCAGCGGCCTGGAAACGGCGAAAGCCCGAGGTTCCCGGGATAACATGCCGCCTTGTCTGACGGCATCCACCCTGCCGCCCAAGCGCCTCCCTTATCCAGGGTGAAAAAATCGCGTCCCCGTACCATTGGAAGGCCGGGCATCCGATCATGGAGCGGAAGTGTTCCAGGGAGAGCTCACGTTCCGGGACCGAGAGGAATCCGGCAACCCCCGGCCTGCGGTCCCTGAGCCATTCGGGGCTGATCAAAACCTTCCTGATGCATGGCGGAAGGAAAAGTAAGGGCTTCAAGATTTTTTGGGCCCGGTACCAGGTATACCCCCCGAATACTTCATCCGATCCTTCTCCGGTCAGGACCACCTTGTAGTTCCTCCCCGCTTCCCTGGATAAAACCATGGAGGCAATTTCGGTTGCCGAAGTGAATGGGTCCTCCCCGTGCCAAACCGCCTCGGGCATCAGGCTGAGATCCGTTTTTTTCAGGGTAACCATGCGGTTCGGGATGTCCCTGAACCCGGGAAAAGCCGCGAGTACCGGGTTCTCAGCGGTCTCGTCCGCGGAAGGGTGTTCACACCGCAGGGTGAAGGTCTCCGCGGGCATATGCCCCAGGCGTTTCATGATCGAAACTATGGCGCTCGAATCAATGCCGGGGCTCAGCCAGGCCGCAACCGGCACATCAGCTACCAGGTGGCTTTTGACGCTTTCCGTTAATTTCTCACGGACGGACCGGGCCCAGTCCTGCTCCTTCATTCTTTCAACCGAGCTGTCAGCCTCCCGGCCCAGGTCCAGTTTCCAATACTGCTCGATCGATAATGCCCCCTCCCTGAAACGAAGGATGGAGGCAGGAGGAAGCCTGCGGATATCACGCAGGAGCGTCTGGTCACCGGAAACAAACCCGAAAGAAAAGAGGC
Organism: uncultured Acidobacteriota bacterium; assembly: GCA_964579015.1. Classification (GTDB taxonomy): domain Bacteria; phylum Acidobacteriota; class UBA6911; order RPQK01; family JAPXNP01. The sequence goes on from CAZOGT010000473.1 coordinate 1,195, forward strand.
TCTGCAAGCCTGAAATGTCAATGTCCCGGCCCACTGAAGAATCGGCCAGGATCGCTTTCTGTTCCGAAGCGAAGAGGAGCCCCTCCCCTGTGACTGCATAGTGCAGTGGCTTGATGCCCAGCCTGTCCCTGGCCAGCAGCAGCTCCCGGCGCCTTGAATCCCAGACAGCAATGGCGAACATGCCGCGAAGATGTTTAACAAAATCGGGGCCATGCTCTTCATAAAGATGTACTATGACCTCGGCATCCGAGGCGCTTCTGAAATGGTGACCGCGGGCTTTCAACCCCGAAGTAAGTTCACGGTAATTGTAAATCTCCCCGTTACATACCGAAAAAATGCTCCGGCCCTCATTGGAAAACGGCTGGTTGCCGGTTTCGAGGTCAATAATGCTCAGGCGCCGGAATCCCAGGGCGGCGCCGGGGACGATAACCCGCCCCTCTTCATCAGGACCGCGATGAACCAGCATCCGCATCATCGCTTCAATCCTGCCTTGTTCGGCTACAACCCTGAAATCATTATTCGCTATCCCGCAGATTCCGCACATTCAGCCGCCCTGTCCCCTGCTGCCCCTGAAAATTAAAAGCACTGCTCCCCAGGTCTGCTGAATTCTATAACCACCTCCACTCTTTTTCAAGAGTCC
>CAZOGT010000474.1:0-1813 GCA_964579015.1 uncultured Acidobacteriota bacterium
TGCCGGGTTTCTGTTCATACAATGCCGTCACGGCCTCTGGTAAAGACCAGTTTCCTGTAGACAAAAAATTTAATGAAATACAAACTGAAAAGTGATATCAGCACCGCCACCAAATAATGAAAGCCCAGGATAATGTGCAACAGCAGGAATACGAGGTATTCCATCAGCCGGAAGAGGAGCGAAAACCCCAGAAACTTGACCACCTGGGTAAATGCTTCTGCATCTGAATCAAAGACCCAGGTGCGATTGTTGAAAAAATTAGCGACATACGCGCAGGCCAGAGCGACGGCAAATGAGATGCCGGGCGAAATCCTCAGCACCTCATGCAGGAATGCGGTAATTCCGATATTGATTGCAAATCCGATCCCGGAAGCCAAGCCAAAAAGGACCGTTTGCCTTATCGTCTGTTCGAGATCCGTTTTCCCTGTCATTTAATCGCCCGCTGCAAGATGATTCTCAAACTCGATTTTCATGAATCATTCTACCTTTGCGCCTGCTTCCGGGCAATATAGAGATTCTCTTCATTCACCCGTCGCGATACCTTGGTGATTTCTCCTATGATTCCCAGGGCTGTGAAAAGAACCGCCCAGAAAGCAAAAATCGAAAGCAGAATCAGGGAAGGGATATGGCGTCCCAGGCCTTCCCCCAGATAAAATGCCAGGTAGGCATAACGAATTCCCAGGCCCAGCGCCAGTAAAAAAAAGGCTGAGGAAAGCATCGCAAAGAATGCACCCGGGCGGTAGAGGCAAAACATCATCAGAATCGTTCCGCCGGACTTCATCACATACTGGGGGATACTGCGGAACAGCCTGGATGAGCGGGTCCGGGCATTGATCCGGATATCCACGGCAGCAACCCGGAGATTGGCATTTCCGGCCTGTATCAGGGTTTCCATGCAGTGCGAAAACCGGGTGTGTACAAACAGCCTGAGGCAGGTATCCCTGGAAAAGGCCCTGAACCCGGATGCAGCATCGCGGACATCGGTGCGGGAGATGGTGCGCAGGGCCCAGCTGCCGATCAGCTGGAGGATCTTTTTGGCTCTGGAAAACTCCGGGTGGTCCTTGATCGGTCGGCTGCCTACCACGAGATCAGCCTCGTTCCTCAGGATCGGCTCCAGAAGCCTGGGAATGTCATCTCCCCGGTACTGATTGTCCGCATCTGTATTGACCACAATATCAGCTCCCAGGGAGACCGCCTTCTCGATGCCGGCTGAAAAAGCGATTCCCAGGCCCCGGTTTGTACCGAGGCTCAGGATATGGTGCACTCCGCATTCTTTTGCCGTCATGACCGTCCGGTCCGAACTCCCGTCATCAATAACAAGATATTCAATTATATCTATGCCGGGTATCTCGGCGGGCAGGTCCCTGATAGTTTGCGGGAGAGTCTGTTCCTCATTAAAACAGGGTATCTGGATTATCAGTTTCATGCTTTGTCTCATTATGCCTCAAGAAAGAGCAGAAATAAACGTATCCGCAACAGGAGTTTCCCCATTCTTCGAGGGTGAGAGGATTTTAAATCGGGGTCTGGATCGGTCTCGAAGATGATTGATGGCAATGATCGGGGTCGGCGTCGGCGTCGGTGTCGGTATCGAAGAAATTGCTGAGGCGGCCCTGAATCCTTGGGGTCCGGTCTGCCGGCTGGGGATTCGACCCCGATAGCGATAGCGACCCCGACGCCGAGATGTGATGTGATGAATCCAGACAAAAATTTCGAGATGCGATCCTGAGAATAGGGAGTTGAGATTGCCCGTGGTTCAGCATAATTCGGTTGAGGACGGTTGGGACCCTTTTATTCTCAAGCAAAAGGTCACCCC
>CAZOGT010000475.1:0-1801 GCA_964579015.1 uncultured Acidobacteriota bacterium
TATCCTCGGGTACAAGCTCTTCGATGCTGATTATTTCTAGTTCTGTCTGTTGTGCGCCCTTTCGTTTCAGCATTACCAATTTTAACATCTGGCCCTGCTGTAATTATTGAGCTTTATCAACAGTCTGGCTGGAGCATCCTGCTCCAGGGAAGAGCCGCCACAATCAACAACCCCTGTGAGGCCGGCGATCCGCCTGGGGTGGTAGATTGCAACTGTGGAGGCATGCAGCTACCCTGGAGTTACTGTAGCTGGAAGCTCCAGCTACCACACCGGAGTATCCTGCCCTGAGGTGGCTGGAGCATCCTGCTCCAGGGAGGAGCGGCTGCAATCAACATCTCCCTGTGAGGCCTGCTATCCGCCTGGGGTGGTAGATTTTGACTGTGGAGGCACGCAGCTATTCTGGAGTTACTGTAGCTGGAAGCTCCAGCTACCACACCGGAGCATCCTGCCACAATCGTCAATTGATAGCCGGAAGGAAGAAATTTCTTTCGTTTTCAGGGCAATTTTTCTCTAAAATCCGTATTAATCAGCAAAGGTTCATTGACCGCTGGACAGCGGGTCTTTGGTTAAACGTATGGGGAGAGAATAGATGATCAAGAATAACTCAATAATTATTGCAGCATTGGTCCTTGCTTCCTGTTTTTCAGTTGCCGTCAAAGGGGAAACCCTGAGCACTCCGGAGGAGAATTTTGAATATCTCTGGAATGCATTCGAAAAAAACTATGCCCTCTTCGAGGTGAAGGGGGTGGACTGGGAAGGGTTGTACAGGGTTTACCGCCCGAAGGTCACGGAGACCACAACGGACGATGAACTGTTCCAGGTGATTTCCGATATGCTCCGGCACCTGAATGACAACCACGTGGTCCTGATGAGCATGGAGCCCTTGCGGTTCTTCTGCGCGGGGACCCTGTTTGAAACCCTGGGCGGGAGCATGGAGGCTTTCCGGGAGCTTCCCCGGAAACGCCCTTTCCTCCCCGGCTATTTCAAGGAAGGCCTTACCGAATCGGAAAACAAGATCTTCTTCCACGGCTGGACCGGGGAGGGGGTTGGCTACGTCCACCTGAACAAGTTCAGCGATCCCGAAGGAAGCGGAAAAGCAATTGACTCCATACTGGGCGAATTCAAGGATGCCAGGGGAATTATCATCGACGTCAGAAATAACGTGGGCGGAGATGACACGGTGGGAAAACTGGTCGCGGAGAAGTTTGCAGACCGAAAGCGCCATTACCTGAGAGTGAAAACCAGGATCGAGGGCTCTCCCGGGGAATTCGGGCCGGTCGAGGAGTGGCACCTGGAACCGAAGGGCCCGCCCCGGTATGCCGGGCCTGTCGTCATCCTGGCCAACCGCCGTACCCTGAGCGCGGCCGAGAACTTCCTGCTGGCCATGAAGACCCTTCCCAATGTGACCATTGTCGGGGAAACCACCTCCGGATGCTTCGGCAGCGCCAGGAATTTCGAGATGCCGAATGGATGGAGGCTCATGGTGACCTACAAGCTCTTCACTGATCAAACCGGCTTCTGCTGGGAGGGAATCGGGGTTACGCCCCACCTGCGCCAGCCCGACTTCCCGGAAGACCCGGAGCAGGGAATCGACCGGCCCCTGGAACTGGCGGTGGCGCTGCTGGATAAATAAGTGCTCGATCGACCCTGGTTCCGGGAATGAGAGACAAGGGAGTCGTCCACTTGCAGGGGCAATCCATGAATTGACCCCTGCAGGCCCGGCGACGGATCCATTCCGGATCCCAAGGCTACCTCTTGCGTGCGGGCGGGTTATGGAGTATAAAGAAAGGAGACGACAGGA
>CAZOGT010000476.1:0-1788 GCA_964579015.1 uncultured Acidobacteriota bacterium
ACTCGTAAATGATATCCCCCACGCAGGTCACTGCCCATTGGCCCGCCAGGTTGTATGGCTCGGGAGAATCAGCTGGAGCTGGTAGGGTGAACATGCATGCCGCGAAAAAAAAGGACCAGGTGCGGATCACAATTCTTGACACGATTCTCATGGGCTAGTCCTCCATTTTTCAAAAAATCGATGACAAAACAACTGGTGACGGGACTATTCTGTCCTCGGGACTATTCAGTGAACGGATCTATTCCTCAGCGCCTGTCAAAATCTGCAGGCATTCTTTTTCATCGAATTTCAGGGCCACGTCCACTGCTGTTTCTCCAGCATCGTTTTCCTGCAAGGGATCAGCCCCGGCGGCCATCAGAACCCCGCAGGTCTCGGCAAAGCCATAGAAGGCAGCCTTATGGAGGAGGGAATCCCCTTCTTCAGTAACAAAGCCGGCATCGCACCCGTTGGCAAGCAGGAGCTCAACCATTTCGGCCTGGTTGTCGACAACCGCGTAGAAAAGAGGAGGACAGCCGCACAGTCTACCCCGCACGTCAAGGGGAACTCCGATAGGAACAAAGGCCTCCAGGCACTCCATCTGCTTATAGTTGACAGCCGCGTGCACCACGGTATACCCGTTTTTATCAAACAGGGCCGGGTCGGCATTATTTGCGGCCAGGAGCTTGATGATCTCCGGGCGGCCGTAAACCGCGGCCATGTGAAGGGGCGAAAAACCAAATGCATCATCAGGCATGTAATTGATATCCGCCCCCTGCTGGAGTAACTGCTCGACTCTACCGGGGTCCCCGTTCTCGATCGCTTCGGCCAGGGATTGATTCAGGTCTTCTTCTGTCCGGCAGGAACCGACCAGGAAGACCAGGACGAATAATCCATGCAGGAGAATTTTACCGGAGCCCTGATCCTTCATGACATCCCTCTTTTCGACTGCATTATTGAAACGGGCAGGCCTGCCGCCCCCCTCGGTTTGAACATAATTTACCAGCTATCCTTAAAAAAAGGTAACCTTTTTTTTAATTCGGGCAGTCTGAAGATATGGTTCTCCTTCTGGTATGCAACGCTTCCACATCCTTTCCGAATTCACATCAAGATGTGCAGTCACTGACTTACCATCCGCGCAAGAGGATTTCCACTACCCTCTCCGCCGCTTTTCCATCCCACAATTCGGGCTTCAGGGAAGTGTCGACTCCTTTTTCGCGGAGGCTCACTACTTCGGAATATATCGCCTCTGATCTGGACTCGATGAGCCGGTTGGTGCCCTTCTTGCTCAAGGTAACCGGCCTCTCGGTATTGGACCTGGCGGTCAGGCAGGGGATACCAAGGTAGGTGGTCTCCTCCTGGATTCCTCCTGAATCGGTAAGCACCACCGCCGCATGGGCGGTTAGAGAAAGGAAATCCAGGTATCCCAGGGGATCAATGAAACCAAGTTGATCGGGAAACGCATTGATCCCCAGGCTTTCGATCTTCTCCCTGGTTCGGGGATGAACCGGAAAGACCACCGGGAGGTCATCGGCAATTCGGCTCAAACCGGAGAGTATCTCTTCAAGAATCTGCGGATTATCGACGTTTGACGGCCGGTGCAGGGTCACCAGGACAAAATCCTTGATCGCCCCTCGTTCATCAGCAAGACCAAATGTTCCGGACAATTCCGGCCACCTCTGTTCCGCGCGGGGCAGCAGGGAAACCAGGGTATCGATCATCGTGTTCCCCACGAAATGGATCTTTTCCCCGCTTATCCCTTCTCGTTCGAGGTTGACCCGGCCGCTCTCCTCGGTTACGAAAAGCAGGTCG
>CAZOGT010000477.1:0-1512 GCA_964579015.1 uncultured Acidobacteriota bacterium
AATTGAAAAAGGTCCTGGAGGACGGGACACCCACAGAGGAGAAGGACATACGGAAGCTCATAAAGAAGGAAGAATGAGCCCGGTTCGTGCAGGAGTTTCAACTATAACCTATTTTTGACACTTTCAGCATAAATTCACAGTCAAAAATAGGTGAAGCGCAGATTTGACAATCGGAGTCATGAATGTTCAGTCAAATTTACGCTATAATATTATATACTGCCTAGCGCCTATTCACCAACATGGAAAAGCGTCAGAAGAAACCCAAGTCCTTCGATGAAGCCGCCAAGGAATTCATGAGGGAATATGCAAAGATACTGCCAAGCCTTCCAGACTGAGCGCTGCCGAGTATCTTTTCCAGAAACGTTTTTGTCAGGGTAAAATGCTGTTCTTTGTAATTCTTGCGTGCTTTCTTCAATATGTGTTTTGAATCCAGGAAGTATTCCTGGATGGTTTTTGAATGCTGGACAGTATCGATTTCAAAGCCATTCTGCGTCAGAATGGTGCCGATTAAGAATAGCGCGGTTCTGTGATTGGCATTGGGCAAGGCCTGGTCAAGGACCAGGGAAGACAGGATATCGGTAATGAAGTCCAATCCATTCATATCTTTTTTTGACTGAAGCGTATCGAAATAAGCTGAGAGAACGTTCTCCTCAAGGTCCTTATATGGTTCAGGCCTGGAGCCTGTTGAACGCTCGATTTCCTGAACCACATCCCCATGGACTTTCAGATATTTCTTCACCTGGGTTTCTGAATTCATGGCGAACACCTGATATCGAAGTAAGCCACCATATTTACCAGCAATGCTCCACTCGATGATAAAACTGATTGTCGCCGAATTCCCCCGGGGCTGCGCGCTCTCCTGGGCCTGCTGGTGCCCGTTCGAGGGCTCCGGCCCGGATGGGCCGCACCCGGTGCAATTCTTATATGCCACCTCCCGCCACTTCATAATCCATCGTCAACCACCTCCCAGTGCCCGCCCTTGTCCGGGCCGACCCTTTTTACCCTGCCGGCTTCTTTCAATCGGGCCAGATCTCTTTTAATGGTCTTTCCGCTGACCGATAACCTCCTGGCCATTTCCGGAATTGTTATCTCGGGGTCTTTGCGTATCTGGTCCAGTATCGATTCTAATCTTTTTTCAGGGACATTTTCAGGGACATTTTCAGGGACATTTTCAGGGACATTTATGCCCTTGGATGTGACAATGGGGAACGTTATCTTGTAGTAGTCGAAATCCCCCTCGACCACGGGTTTCATGCCATTGTGCCGCTCCCACCCGGCTAACATCTTGTGGAAGCCGGAGCCCATGGTCTCGGCCAGCCTGATGGAGCGGAATATCCGAGCCACGACGGGATTCCTGGGCAGGGAGAAATCCTCCTTCAGGATGTATTCCAGCTTCTTCGGGAGGGAACCGGGATTGAAGAACTCGAACCGGTCGGAGAATATCCTGATTCGGGGATTGGCCTTGCTGAAGTAATCGGAATGTATCATCAGGTTGACCAGGGCTTCTCTGAC
>CAZOGT010000477.1:1545-1783 GCA_964579015.1 uncultured Acidobacteriota bacterium
AACGGGACGTCCACCTTCTTGACCAGGCGCTCGTAAACGTCGAAGAATGACTGGAATAGATTCACTTCACTGGATAATCTGAAGCTGTACCTGGTGGCTCCGTCAGTGTAGGACGTTCCCGGAATCTCGATATAATCTATCCTGTAATTCGGGAATGTGCTGACCAGGAGTTCTTCGGTTCCAAACACAAGTATGCCTCCGAAGGTTGCCTTGCCATCAACAAGGGCGCCCATCTTGT
>CAZOGT010000478.1:0-1782 GCA_964579015.1 uncultured Acidobacteriota bacterium
TTCGCCGGGGAGATCACCGCCAGGCTATTGAATGGCAGGCTTTCAGCCTTCACTGCTGATGCCGCCTGCCGGCGGCGTTTTTTGGGGATGCAGATCAGGAGATCTGCGCTCCCGGCTGACCTTTCCCGGCGTCGGGGTCGGGTGCGCTATCGGGGTCGAGTCCCCGGCCGGATTCCCGGACCCCGGAGATTCAGGGCCGCCTCAGCATTTTTTCGATACCGACGCCGATACCGATTTGAAAACCTTCTCACGCGCGAAAGAACAGGGAAACTCCATCGGATAATATTCTTTGTAGATCTTTCGACTTTGTTTTACCATGGTTTCCAAGGGGGGAATAACCATTGCTTATCAGTAAGATTTTCCGCGGTTGTCAGGATGTCAAGGTGCCGGCCTGCCTGTTGCTGATCAGTTTTTTCTCGGCTTCTCATCACATGGTTTCCGCGCCGGCTCCGGATGCCCCGTCAACCCCTAATATCCTTTGGGTCATAGCTGAGGATATGGGGCCGGAACTGGGATGTTACGGGTACCAGGGAGTATCTACGCCGAATCTGGACAGGATTGCCGGGGAAGGCGTCATCTATTCCCGTGCCTTCACCACGGCCCCTGTCTGTTCGCCCAGCAGGTCAGGCTTCATGACCGGAATGTACCAGACCAGTATCGGGGCGCATAACCACAGGTCGCATCGGGATGACGGTTACCGTCTCCCGGATGGCGTCAGGGTTATTACGGATATTCTGCGCGACGGCGGTTACTACACTGGTAACCTTGTAGACCTCACCGGAGATCCGGAAGAACGCTTTTACCGGGGAACCGGAAAAACCGACTGGAATTTTTCATACCAGGAAGGGAAAAAGCCCTTTGATACGGATAAATGGGCGGATTTGAAAAACAATCAGCCTTTTTATGCCCAGGTGAACTTCCCGGAGAGCCACAGGGGAGATTCATGGGATGATGCGCATACGAATATCGACACCCGGGCGGACCCGGAAAAGGTCAGGATCCCTCCGTATTACCCTGATCATCAAGTCACCCGGAAAGTCTGGGCCCAGTACCTTAACGCGATCATGGCTTTCGACAAAAAGATCGGTTTCATACTCGGGAAGCTTGAGGAAGAGCATCTTCTTGAAAATACTGTCGTGGTTGTCTTCGGCGATAACGGCAGGGCCATGGTCAGGGCAAAACAGTGGCCCTACGAGAGTGGCCTGCATGTGCCCCTGCTGATCCGATGGCCGAAGAATATTCCGTACCCGGAGGGCTTTAACCCCGGGACGACTGATTCCAGGCTTATTTCGATCATTGATGTTTCTGCTACCAGCCTCAGCATTGCAGGCATCACGCCACCGGCCTTGATGCAGGGCAGGGTATTCCTGGGGAAAGATGCCTCCCCTCCCAGGGAATACGTGTTTGGCGGACGGGACCGGGGAGACGAAACTGTAGACAGGATTCGCACGGTCAGGGACAAGCGTTTCAGGTATATCCGGAACTATTACCCCGAGAGGCCTTTTCTGCAGCTTAACCGCTACAAGGAATGGACCTACCCGATACTGAGGCTGATGAGGGACCTGCATGGCCGGAATGAGCTTAACGAGATCCAGGCATACCTTTTCAATCCTGCCCGGCCGTCCGAAGAATTGTATGACCTCCAGGAAGACCCGTACGAGATTCATAATCTCGCCGCGGAAGAGGGGTATCAGGGAACCAGGAAGAGGCTGGCCGCTGCACTGGATACCTGGATCATGGAAACCAATGACCAGGGAAGGTATCCGGAATCCAGGGAAATAA
>CAZOGT010000479.1:0-1751 GCA_964579015.1 uncultured Acidobacteriota bacterium
AAAATAATTTTTAGCCTGATCGTATTTGCATTGTTCTTTCTCCCCTTAAGCGCCGAAATCCAGACCCCGGAAGAATTTTTCGGATTCGAGCCGGGATCGGACGGAAACCTGGCCCGCTGGGACAGGATTCTTGAATATTTCTCGCACCTGGACCGGGAATCAGACCGGATCGAGGTGGTGGAACTGGGCAAAAGCACCCTCGGAAACCCTCTGATCATGGCTGTCATCTCTTCCCCGGAAAACCTGGCCGCCAAAGACAGGCTTATGGAAATCAACCGGAAAATCTCCGATCCCCGGGGGCTCACCGAGCCGGAAACCAGTGAGCTGGTAAGAGAAGGAAAATATACCCTGGCCATGACCATGAGCCTCCATGCCACTGAAGTCGGAGGCACCCAGGCCTCTCCGCGGATTGCCTGGCAGATGCTCACCAGCCAGGAGTCGTTCCATACCAGGATGCTGGATGAATGCGTCTTCCTCCTTATTCCCTGCTTTAATCCGGACGGCCAGCTGATGGTAACCGACTGGGAGGAAAAAACACGCGGGACTGAATATGAGGGGGCCGGCCTGCCGAAGCTTTACCACGTCTATACCGGACACGACAATAACCGCGACGGATTCATGATTACCCAGGCTGAAGCCAGGCTGGTTTCTGATGTCCTTTACCACCAATGGTATCCACACGCATTCATTGACCAGCACCACATGGGTGGATCAGGGGCTCGTTTCTATATTCCGCCTTACTTCGATCCCATCCATCCCAACGTTGATCCCCTGATCTGGAGGGAGCACCTTCAATTCGGAGCACACATGGCCCTGATGCTGGAGATGGAGGAATGCCCGGGAGTGGAGACCGGGGCGCCTTATACCGCCTGGTGGATGCCTTCTTTTCATATGGTGACCAACTATCACAACATTACCGGAATGCTGACCGAGAGCGCCTCGGCTGACATTGCCCACCCGTCCTGGGTCCATGCGCACCAGCTCCAGGGAAGCAGCCGCGGACGCCCCGAATACCATGCCACGGTGAATTTCCCCAATCCATGGCCGGGAGGATGGTGGCGGCTCTCCGATATCGTGAAACAGCAGACCGTCGCTACCTGGGCAGCCCTTGACCTGGGAGCTAAAAACCGTGAAGCACTGCTGAAATCAGCAGTGCTCAAGGCGCAGCGTCAGATCGAGGCAGGAAAAACCGGGTCTCCCTATGCCTATTTGATCCCGGGAGACCAGCACGATCCCAGTGCCCTCAAAGAACTGATACAGGCTTTTCAGCGCAGCGGGGTTCAAATCGGATCTTCAACCAGTGAAATCCGTTTTGACAACCAGGTATATCCGCCCGGAACCTTCGTGATCTCATGCGCCCAGCCTTTGCGGGCCCTGGTGATAAGCCTCCTGGAAAAAATCCGCTTTCCGGATAATGACTGGACCAATCAGCGGGACGGCAGGCCGTTGCGGCCCTATGATATGACTGTCTACAACCTTGCCCAGTTCATGGGGGTTGAAGTCATTGAAATGGACCGGAAGCTGGATATCCGGACCTCGGCAATTGAAGCCCCCTACCAGTTGAAGGGGACAGTCTCCGGTGAGGGGAAGAACGGCTGGATATTGAGCCATAAGGCCAATGACTCCTTCAAAGCACTTAACAAGCTGCTTCTGGCCGGGGCCGAAGCCTGGTGGCTCCAGGATGCCGTCAGGACTGAAAACATTGAAGAGCCTCCAGGCGCGATGCTGGTCAGGACCGACCGGGCGACGGC
>CAZOGT010000480.1:0-1750 GCA_964579015.1 uncultured Acidobacteriota bacterium
GCGGCATTGGAAGGGTTGCAGTCTGAATCCTGTCCGCAGCGGGTGGAGATGATGATGGTCCTGTCAGGATCTCCTTCTCCGTAGAGGAGCCCGATAACGATATAGGCACCGTTCAGTTTTGCATCTATGTTGAAATCGTCCTCCGGATCGGTACAGGAGAAGAGGCGGTAATCGGGATTCTTATGGTACTTATCGTTGACCCTTTCCCAGGTTTTAACCCAGTCATCCGGAAATTCCCGGTGCCAGAGAAGCACGTCCCGTATTGCTTCGGCATACTGGCTTTCAGGTGGAATGCATTTCAGGCCGGCCAGAACGATTTTTTCCATGTCTGATTCAAAGAAGGCCTCTGCATACATTCCGGCCACGAAGTTGCCCCCGTACAGGCCGTCTCCGTAGTTCATGAGACGTCCGAAGGTATCTCCGAGCTGTATAGCTGACTGGGGCATTCCGGGCGAGATCAGGCCGGCGTAGTCGGCTTCGATCTGGTAATCGATGTCGTCGGCATGTTTGTTGAATTCAGGATGGCCTGACCAGGGTGGGGCGATTCCAGCGCGGAGGTTTTCGCGCCCGGCGCGGTTGGCGTGCCAGAGCCGGTAGCGGCTGTTGGCGAAGTCAATTCCGGCCTGGCGGATATCCGCGTCCAGGCCGTACTGCTCCAGGGTGCGCAGGAAGGTCATTTCCACGTAGATATCGTCCTGCTCGAACTGGTTGACCAGTTCGGGAGACCATTCGGGCATGGCTTCTTCAGGGATGATTTTCCCGTTCCACTTGAATTCCGTGGGGCCTCCCCACCCGACCCCGGCCATCTGGCCGATCCACCCGGCCTTCATTTTGTCGAGGTATTCCTCGGCCGTGATGCGGCGGGTTCCCCTGTCTGAAGTACATGAGAAGAAGGGAACCATCAGTAAAACAAAGAGCGGTAAGCAATATTTCCTGACCATGGTGGTATTACCTCAATGCCGGCACCGTAACAAGTTAAAACAGGGCCCGGCGGTTTGCCGAACCCGGCCTCTCCCGCATAATGGTAATCAATTTCCCAGGAAGAGCCAATGGAAAATACCTGTTTCCAGGGAGCGGGCACTAAATTAATATTTTCCATTTTTTTCTTGACAATCGGTTTGACCGTTTATATTTTGGATTTATCGAGTGACAAAATTACTTTTGACAGGAATTTGTTTAGCGTAGACCAAGACTGGTTAAAGCGGCTACACGTAAGGACCGTATGCAGCGACTGAAATTCACGTTGTCAAAAAATCAATCTCCTTCTCATGGGCCTGCCCCCATTTCCCTTTCCCCGGCTATTGTCATTTCTGACAATAATCTACCGGAACTCCACCTGCACCTGGGTAGCACTTCCATTTCACCTGGTGTCCCTGTTATCACTCGATTTCATAGTTTTGCGTAAAACGGAGCAGCCTGCTCGCGGGGAAATGCGGTTTGCGTTGATTCCTCTTTGATTGCGGGCGGCCTCTTCCGGCAAAACTGTTTTGCGGGGATGAACGTTGTTAGCACTGCATGAATCGCGAGAGGAATCGCGTGCAGGCTTGAAATCAGCGGCCCGGAAATAGTTGCGGGCGAAACCGTAATCATTTTCCGGGGCGCAGGTCTGATAACTGGATTCAGGCCGGTGGAGGAGGACCTATGGAAGTGCTGGTGCCAGCAGAAGAGCTGAACTCCTTTTTCAATGGTTTGCTTGAGGGTAAGCCCGGGAAATACAGTGAGATCATTCTCCCGGCCCGCGCTCCCGACA
>CAZOGT010000481.1:0-1749 GCA_964579015.1 uncultured Acidobacteriota bacterium
GAGATGGGTCGGGATCACGATGTCTATGTCGGAAAAATCAAGGCCAAGTTTCTGCAGGGATTCCCTGAGCAGGTACCGGCCCCTGAAATTGTGGATTTCCGCCAGCTTCGGGGAGAGAGCTTCCCCGCAGCCCGTGTCAACCAGGATATTCGACTCCCCGGTCCTGACCAGGAGCACGTTAAGGCCCAGCCTGACACGGTTTTTTTCATCAGGGGTCTTGAACTTTTCCCACATGACCCTGGGAACCACTCCGAACATCAGGCCACCATCCATTGCCATGGTACCGGCTGAAAGGACATCCACTTCAAAACTTCCAAATTGCACTGATTCTCTCCTCAACAGGATAGAGGCTTTCAGGAGCAAACCGGCCTGGACCCTCTCCGGGTCCGGTTACCGGCAGCTCTATCCATATACTTCCATATACTTCAAAGCGCGGCCAAAAGATTCCTGACTTCTTCAACCTGGTCCATGCTTACATCCCGGTGGGTCACGAACCTCATCTGGTGCGGCCCGGTGGGGCTGGCCAGCACACCCTTGTCCCTGAGCCTGCCCGCCAGTTCTGCGCTGGTTCGTCCCTTCAGGTCAACCACCAGGATATTGGTTTCGACCTCCGAGGGATCCAGGGAAAAGATGGGAATCTCCGCCATGGCACCGGCCAGGATTTGCGCTTTGAGGTGATCTTCGTAAAGGCGCTGGGGCATTGTTTCCAGGGCGATCAGCCCGGCCGCGGCCAACACCCCGACCTGCCGCATCCCCCCGCCCAGGAGCTTGCGGACCGCCCGGGCTTCAGTGATGAAATCACGGTCCCCGAGCAGGATCGATCCCACCGGGGCCCCGAGCCCTTTGGAGAGGCAGAACATTACCGAATCAGCGCCCAAACTCAGCTCAACCACGCTGTGTCCGGAAGCAGCCGAGGCATTGAAAATCCTGGCGCCGTCCAGGTGGACCGGAATCCCTCTCTTTCGGGATTCCGTGGTAATCTCGCGAAATGATTCCAGGGGAAGAAGCTTGCCGCCCGCCATGTTATGGGTATTTTCCAGGGCTATCATTCCGGTATCGGCCCGGTAATAGACGTCCGGGCTGATGACAGGTTCAATCATGCTCCATTCAAGGATGCCGTCAACGGTTTCCACCGGCCTCACCAGGCATCCGGAAATGGCCGCGACCGCTGCCATTTCATAGTTGAATATGTGGCCCCTTGCCTCTGAGATGACTTCCCGGCCGGGCCTGGTGTGAATCTTTATCGCGACCTGGTTGGCCATGCTGCCCGTCGGCATGAAAAGCGCCGACTCCCGGTGAAAAAGCTCTGCCGCCTTCTCCTGCAGCAGGTTTACCGTGGGGTCCTCACTGTAAACATCGTCCCCCACCTCGGCCGAGGCCATGGCCTTCAGCATTTCAGGGGTAGGCCTGGTGACCGTATCACTCCTTAGATCAATCATTATCACTCCTCAGCATCACTCCTCATCCCCCGCCTGGTTCCTGCCTGAGATCCGCGGCTGAATCCGGGCCTGCCCCCCCCGTCCGGGGTGTTGCCCGGGGCCGCCTACCCGCCACAGGTTTTCTCAAGTTCCAGCACTGCCTCAAGCGTCGGAATGGCTGAACGGGCTCCAAGCCTGGTACAGGCCAAACCCCCGGCGGCATTGGAAAACCTCATGCACCTCCCCAGGGGCCAACCCTGGACCATTCCATAAATGAACGCCCCATGAAAGACATCCCCGGCACCGGTGGAATCAACCGTTTTTATCGGGA
>CAZOGT010000482.1:0-1735 GCA_964579015.1 uncultured Acidobacteriota bacterium
GCTGCCCAGGGCTGGTAGCACAACCTTGCAGGGGTTGCTGATTGCGGCGTTTTTACTGGGGCAGGATTCTCCAGCTGCCTCATCTATTTTTTCTCCATCTCGGACAGTTAGTTAGACCGGCTTTCTCCGGATTGTTCCACACATACTCCACCAGGAACAGATACTCTTTTTCTGACCTGATAATGTGATCAAATGGTTCATGCTGCCAAAGCTGTCCGGTTCTGCCCAACTGATGATTTATCTTGTTGGCGGTGAATGATTTCCAGGAATGAACTATCTGCGAAATCCTGAAACCGGAGATCGGCTCTACAATGACATGCACGTGATTCGGCATGATTGACCAAGCATGCAGATGGTACCGGCGACCTTCAAAATACTGGAGGGCATCTTTGACAATCCCTGCAATGCTCGGCTTGCGGAGAAGACATTCGCCGTACCCCGCATCCAGGCACTTTTCAATCTTGCCGGAGAGCAGATATTTTAAACGTTCCCTTTCCTCTTTTGTCAGTATGCGATTTTTGTGAGATGAGCCTTCCAGAAGCAGCCTCTTTTCCTCAAGCCATTTCTCCCGCTTTGCCCTTGGAACCGAATCGGCAAGCCTGAAGCAAACATGATAGATTGCATTTCCGCAGTTCCAATGCGGGAGGTTGGTCCCTTTGTATTTCTTCAATGTTTCCCAGGCAGGTGAAATCATGGCTGAAATGACTCCTCTTATCTTTAAAACCGCTTTGAAAAATTAATTTGGGTGTTCACATGAAATAACGTCTGTAATTAGAAAAAAACGAGGGTCATTTACTGGAGCAGGATGCTCCAGCCACTTTGGAGCAGGATGCTCCAGCCACAACGAATCCCCTTCGTTTTCAGGTCCGCGAAAACGTTATTGCCGTCATGAAGAAAACCGCTTTTCCCTTGTGCATCCTCCAGCACCTGGTATTCCCGCAGAATTGTGTCCTTTGCGGGAGGGTCGCAGTGAACCGGGATTTCAGCCAGGTCTGCGAAGCATGCCTTGATTCCCTTAAACCGCTTCCCGATCCGGTCTGCATGATCTGCGGAAAGCCGCTTCCTGGAGGGCACTATTCCCCGGCTGATACCTGCGCGGACTGCCGCTCGGACCCTCCGGATTTTGACATGGCCCGGGCCTGGGGAGCCTACCAGGGTGGACTAAGGAGCTTACTCAGGGAATTCAAGTACGGGGGACTGAAGCCCCTCTCCGGGCCGCTCTCCGAGTTGCTGGAGACAACCTTCACCCTTCATTTCAACCAGGCCTTCGATTGGATCGCACCGGTACCGCTCCACAGGAAGAGGCTGAGGGAAAGAGGCTATGACCAGGCTCTTCTGCTGGGCCGGGGCCTTTCGAAAAAGACCGGGATCCCTATTCTGGGAGGCGTAATGCGAAACAAGGAGACCCAGCCTCAATACGGGCTGAGTTCGAATGAGAGAAAGCTGAATACCGCCGGCGCTTTTTCTGTGGAGAGGGGATTCAGCCCTGGAGAATGCAGCATCCTGGTCCTCGATGATGTATTTACCACCGGATCAACGGTCTCTTCTCTCTGCAAATGCCTGCGGAAGAAGTTCCCGGTCAGGTTCATCGGGGTGCTGACTGTCGCACGGGCGATCCGGCACGGACCTGGCAATTGACGATTGACGATTGACCCGTGGTCGGAAGCTTCCAGCTTTCCGGTGCCGCTGCCGCGGCACAGGTCCGAGGATGGTATGCCACAATGGCGAATGGCAA
>CAZOGT010000483.1:0-1728 GCA_964579015.1 uncultured Acidobacteriota bacterium
GACATATGAATAGTGGTTTTAATCCTGACTAATGGCGAATGGCAAATTCATAAGCTGGCAGCTTATGCCACAATGGCGAATGGCAAACTCATAAGCTGGAAGCTTATGCCACAATCGTCAATTGCCAAGCATCTTCTTCCTCAGGCCCTTGTCCGCGGGATCGTCACCGAGCCAGATACCGAACACCGCCTGCTTGAAATCGATCCCTTCGATGGTTCCCAGGAGGTTTCCGTTCTTCTGTACACTCACTCCGTCCCCCGGCACATAGGCAATGTCAAAGATGTCATCCACCTTTATTTCTTCAGAGAAGAAACCTTTAAATTGATCAATCCTCTCCGCCAGGGAGGCAAGATTGTCCCCTGCCGATTTCTCGAAGCCTTCATCAATGGCGTCAATCATCCGTTCCGAGGTGATCTTCCCCGAGACGATGTGGAGCCTGATCAGCATCGCCTCATCAGCGGCAACAACCGCATCCGGACCTGGATTTGCCTCTTTCAGGTAGAGCCCGCCCAGGTACATCTTCATGAAAAACTTCGACCTGTACCCGGCCCCGCTCAGGACCAGGGGTTCTCCTCCGGCCTCGAGGGTATCCGGAATGGTAACATCTCCGTACTGGCGGGCCTCAGCTGCGGCAAAAAACACCATGCCAACCAGGAACAACACTACGAATCTTTTCATCTTTTTTCCCCTCTACACCGAGCTTTTTCCCCGCAGCGGGGGAGCGAATGCTGAATTAGGGATGAGTCTAAACCCTCGCCGGATAAAAGTCCACACCCGGGCCTCGACTTAATTCCAGCTGCTGGCCGTACCGCGTGCCGCGTGCCGGAATCCAACGTCAAGGCCGGAATGCCGGTTCAGGTTAACCCCATCACCAGGAGGTCTTCTCCAGGAAGGATTCAACCGCCCGGGAAAATTCCCGCGGGGTCTCGATGAAAGGGAAGTGGCCGCAATGCTCGATCACCACCAGCTCAGATCCCCTGATGGAGCGGTGGATAATCTCGGACGATTCCAGGGGGATGGGGTCGTAATCACCATGAATGATCAAGGCTGGACATTTGATGCCGGTTAGCTGGTCCTCGATATCGTAATCTTCAAGGCAGGGATTCATCAGTTGTCCGACCCACATCAATTTTTCGAGCTTCTCCCTGTCAATATCCATCCTGAGATCTGCTATCCGATCAGGATTGAAAAACCTCGCTTTTTCACTAATCCGCAGGTACCTGCCCACAGCCTCGGGCTCCAGCCGGTGAAACGCCTCAGATTCAACGATGCTGTCGATGATCCCGGCATCCTCCCCGGAAAGCCTTTCCGCCCGGGTCCTGAAATTCTTCGCGTCAAGCCTCGAATTGGGTGGGGCCGAATCTACCAGGATCAGCCGCCCGGTCCTTCCGGGAAAGGCAGCGGCATAATGCATTGCCAGGAGACCGCCCCAGGAATGCCCGAGCAGGGTCAGCTTCTCGATCTTCAAACCGACCCTGATGCCTTCCAGGTCCCTGACAAAATTTTCAACATTCACGCTTTCAGGGGGGACCTCCATTGAAGAATTCCCCGAAGCCCTCTGGTCATAGAAAACCAGCTGATGAGTGCCGGCAAGGAACTCGAGATGGGGCACAAGGTACTCATGGGACAAACCTGGCCCCCCATGCAGGATTACGACAGGATCACCCCGGCCTTCAATCCTGTAGAACAGCCTGGTACCGTTCACCTCTTGAAATCCTTCCCTCATTT
>CAZOGT010000484.1:0-1727 GCA_964579015.1 uncultured Acidobacteriota bacterium
CAGCCCCTAAGGGAAAAACTGATCACTCTTATCCAAGCTTATTCCCCTACGGTGAAAAATGAGCTGCGGGGAAACATATTCCTGCGCAATACTGATCAGATCCCGGAGGAAGACCTCAGGCTGATGAAAGCGGTGGCCGGAATCGTCCTGGTTGCCGCCCGCGGGGAACTGGTCCGGCAACTCGGTGCCGCGGGTAAAAGTATCGAACCGGCCGAGCCTTTGGATGTTGAAAAGATTCCGGCGGACCCTGTGCAGCCACTGCCTGATATCAACCTTCTCTTTTTTAACGGCCTCGGGGGGTTCACCCCGGATGGAAGGGAATATGTCATAACTACCGGCCCGGCAAAGCACACCCCTTCACCCTGGGTAAATGTGATGAGCAACCCTGATTTCGGGACCATGGTCAGCGAATCGGGGAGTGGATTCACCTGGTTCGGCAACAGCCAGCGCAACCGGCTGACGCAGTGGACAAATGATCCGGTTCTTGATACCCCTTCCGAGGCAGTCTATCTCCGGGATGAACAGACCGGGGATGCCTGGACGACAACTCCCCTGCCGATACGAAGTGCTGACTCCTGCCGGGTACGTCATGCGGCCGGTTATACCCGGTTTGAAAGACACAGTTTCGGTATCGGGCAGGAATTGTTGCAATTTGTACCGAATAACAGCGCCGGCGGCGCTCCGGTGAAATTCCAGCAGATCACGCTGCGCAACGATACGGACAGATGGCGGGAACTCTCTGTCACCTTCTATGTCGAGCTCACCCTTGGTGAACACCGGGAAACTTCCCAGATGCATACTATCACCCATTGGGACCGGCGGTCTTCGAGCTTGCTGGCCTATAATCGCTACCACCCGGAATATGGAGAACGGGTCACATTCGTGACGCTCTCCCCAACTCCGGAGTCGTATTCAGGCAACAGGACAACCTTTATCGGCCGCAACCGGTCAACTGCGAATCCAGCTGCACTGGGGCACGTCCGGCTGGATGGTGTGACCGGTGCCCGCCTCGACCCATGCGCGGCCCTGCAGACAAAGCTTAAACTGGCACCGGGTGAGAGCAAGGTTGTGGTCTGCATGCTGGGCCAGGCCGGATCCAAGGAGGAGGCCTCTCACCTGGTTGATCGGTATCGAGCCGAAGGGGCTGTCCAGGCCGCTCTTGATGAAACAATTGCCTGGTGGGATCGGCTGCTGGGAGGCATAACCGTACAGACGCCTGATGCCGCAGCCGATATCCTGATCAATCGATGGCTTTTATATCAGAGTCTGAGCTGCCGGATCTGGGGAAGATCTGGATTTTACCAGTCAGGAGGCGCTTTCGGGTTCCGTGACCAATTGCAGGATGTTACAGCCTTCATGGCCGGCAGGCCTGAACTGGCCCGGGCGCAGATTCTGCTTGCCGCAGGCCGCCAGTTCCGCGAAGGCGATGTTCAGCACTGGTGGCATCCGCCGTCCGGAGCCGGTATCCGTTCACGCATCTCAGACGACCTGCTCTTGCTCCCTTATGTGGTCGCGCATTACGTCCGGGTGACCGGTGATGTCGATTTCCTCAATGAAGAGATCCCATTTTTGAACGCTCCCCTGCTCGAGGAGGGGCAGCATGAAGTCTTTTCCACACCGGAGCAGGTTTTTGATCAGGCTACCCTATTTGAACATTGCCGCCGGGCCGTAAGCAAAGGGCTGACCTCAGGACCACACGGCCTTCCTTTGTTCGGGACCGGGGACTG
>CAZOGT010000485.1:0-1721 GCA_964579015.1 uncultured Acidobacteriota bacterium
CCAGCCGGTCAAAAAGGTTAAGATCAAATCGATCTTAACCAGCCCTCTCAGGTACCATTCAGTGTTCAAGAATCCACCTGGAGCAGTCCATTTATGAGTTATGACCTGAATATGGTAGAAAAAATTGTTGTCGGAGTCGATTTGGGATCGCTTACTGCCAAAGCAGTCCTTCTGGACCAGGACAGAAATATCCTGGAGAGTGTCTATAAAAGGCATCTCGGGCACCCGGGCAAAGTACTCTACGATATCCTCCATCAAATGTTCGAACGTTTCCCGATGGACAAGGTAACCGCTGTCGGCGTGACCGGATCCGGCGGGAAAAGGATCACGACTGCCGTTGATGGCGTCTTCATAAATGAGGTAATTGCCGAAAGCCTGGCCGTGAGCAGCCTTCATCGGGGCGTAAGGTCGGTTATCAACATCGGCGGCCAGGATTCGAAACTGATCTCAATTGAAACCAGGGACGAGGGAGACGGTTTTATTGTCAATAATTTTGCCATGAATACCCTTTGTGCGGCCGGCACAGGAGCCTTCCTGGATCAACAGGCGACACGCCTGGGCGTTGATATTGAAACAGAATTCGGGGAACTGGCCCTCCTGTCCGGCAGCCCGCCCCGTATTGCGGGCAGGTGTTCAGTATTCGCCAAAAGCGACATGATCCATCTCCAGCAGAAAGGGGCTGCGATCCATGACATCATCTCCGGTCTGTGCTTTGCGGTGGCCAGGAATTTCAAGGCTACGATCGGGAAAAACATGGAGATTGCCCGGGAAGTGGCATTTATCGGGGGGGTTGCCCGGAACAAAGGAATGGTCAGGGCCTTTGAGGAGGTGTTGGGCCTTCAACCCGGAGAACTTATCATTCCGGAACAGAACACCGTAATCGGAGCCATTGGAGCGGCACTGAATGTCATTGACCGGGCTGGATCCTTTGTCGGGCTGGCCCCCCTCCAGGAATATTTGAGCCAGGCCGTTGCAGAAGAGGAAGGATTTCCACCATTGGGAATTCGGGAGGCGCACCTTGTTGCCATCCCCGGAAAGATTGATTTCCCTCCCCGAAAGAAGCCGGCTAAAGTATTTTTAGGCATCGATGTCGGGTCAATCAGCACCAACCTGGTTCTGGTGGACGAAGCCCGGAAGATCGTTGCCAAGGAATACTTGAGAACCGGGAGCAGGCCGATCGATGCGGTGAAAAGGGGCCTGAGGGAAATCAGCCGGACCATTGGACCCGAGGTGGAAATTGTGAGGGCCGGTACTACAGGATCTGCCAGGTATCTGATCGGGGACTTTATTGGAGCGGATGTGGTCAAGGACGAGATCACCGCGCATGCCCGGGGCGCCAGGGAGATCGATCCTGAAGTGGACACGATTTTTGAAATCGGCGGCCAGGATTCAAAATATATCAGCCTCGATAACGGCTCGATAATTGATTTTGAAATGAACAAGGTCTGCGCGGCCGGTACCGGGTCTTTTCTTGAAGAACAGTCTGAGAGGCTGAGTATCAGTATCGAAAATGAGTTCAGCGACTTTGCCATCTCTGCCCAGGATCCTGCCAGGTGCGGGGAGCGCTGTACGGTCTTCATGGAATCTGACCTGATTCACCACCAACAAAAGGGAAAACCCAAGCGGGATATTGTTGCCGGATTGGCTTATTCGATTGTTTACAACTACCTTAACAAGGTGGTGGAAGGCAGGAGAATCGGCCGGAATATCTTTTTCCAGGG
>CAZOGT010000486.1:0-1719 GCA_964579015.1 uncultured Acidobacteriota bacterium
CTTCCGGCTCCGTGAAGAGAGGCGCCGGGTATCCGGAATCATCCTGGTTGATGAATGTCGCCTTTGCTGGCTGTGAAAGTATCAATCCATCTTGCCGGGAGCCAGGTAATCATGGTAATACAGGAATGGGATAAAGAAAAGGTTTGCCCAGTTTCCTGCCAGGGAGCTATGTCGACCCGGCGCGGGAATGCATCAGTGCCTGCAGTACCGGCTGGAGCCATGCCCCGTAATGGAGGCTGGGGCGGACTATCCTGCCAGCCTGTTATTTTGGAACCCGGAAATTGATTGCGGGGAGTGTTTATGAAAAATTTTCTCAGGAACAGCCTCAACACCGCCTATGTGGTTCCCGCCTGCATGTGGGAAAAGAGAATGCCTGCGGCTGATCCAGGGGTGGTGAATTTCCTGCAGCACTTGAGATTCAGGAGCATGATCAGCCATGCCTGGAGGCATGTGCCTTTTTACAGGAACGCCATGGAGGAGAGAGGCCTTGGCCCATCCGATTTCCGCACTGTTGAAGACCTGAGCCTGCTCCCCCTGGTCAGTAATGAGGAGTTCAGGAGCAATCCGTCAATCTTCAATTCCGAAAAGATGAGTATTGAAAAAGATGTGCTGATGTCTGCCGGGCATTATAAGAGGATTTTCTGGTCACGAAAGGCTGCCCTGCAGTGGTTCGCCCGCCTGACGAGAACCCGGGTCGTACTCAACCGGCTGCTGGGGCAGGGTTCCGGATACATTGCGGCCTACATCAGCCCGAAAGAGGATTCCAATCACTACATGAACAGGTTCTGGGGAGAAAGCATCCTGTTGAAAGCCCGGGCGGAGCAGCGCTTCTGGCTGGATGCAAATGAGTCCTATCAGGATACGCTGGGAAGGCTCAATGAAATCGGGCCCGATATCGTTTACTGCTACGGCTCTCACACGGAGAGGTTTTTCAGGCATATCAGTAAATACAAACTGGAGTTCAGGGCTCCCCGAATCTGGGTTTACGGCAGTGATATGATGAGTCCGGGCATGAGGGAATTCATTGAGGAACAATACGGGTGCCTGGTTTATTCAGCTTACAGCATGAATGAAATGGGGGCCTTTTCTTTTGAATGCGAGAGGAGGAGAGGGTTCCATCTGAACATCGATGCATGCCATACTCGAATTGTCGACGATAATGGCGGGACCCTGCCCGATGGAATCGCGGGCGAAGTCATTATTTCCAACCTGGTCAACAAAGCAACGGTGATCCTGAATTACCGGACCGGTGACCGGGCTCGGATGAGCCTTGAACCTTGCCCCTGCGGCAGGACGCTGCCGCTTCTGCAGGAACTGGAGGGAAGGGTATGCGATTCTGTTTATTGCGAAAATGGAAACAGCATCTCTCATGCCCTGCTGGCAGTGCCTGCCGGAGAACTGCTGCGCAGAGTGAGTAATTTTCAGATCGTACAGGAAAGAAGGGGCCACGTATGCTGGAACCTGGTTCCGTTTCCCGATACCAGCCGGGATGACACAGCGGTCGGCCTGGCGGCCATCTCCCGCAGCATAATGCCTCCTCCCAACACAATAGAAGTAAAATGGGTCGAGCAGATAGAAGAGACCCCCAGGCAGAAGAGAAGATTTGTGATCCATCGTTTTAATGAGTAGCCTCTGATGACTGAACGAGCTTTTAATGATGAGCAGTTCCTTTAGAAAGGTTTTAAACACCGCCTATGTGATTCCCGCCTGTTTATGGGA
>CAZOGT010000487.1:0-1710 GCA_964579015.1 uncultured Acidobacteriota bacterium
CGATATCTCCTCCCGGGAAGAATATGGGGTCAACTACAAAGGTATCCGTGCTGAAGGCAATGCGGGTGCCGTTGAGGCGGAGGTCCGCAAAATCCTCCATCTCCGCGGGAACTTCAGGATGCAGGGCACGCAGAAACAGGTTTTTGATCAGGTCGTTCATTAGCCTGCCGCCGCTTCCATGGGCCAGTTGTATGGTTTTATGCTTCATGATCGGCACAGGGCAGGATCCTGAAAATTCCAGTGGTTCATTGGCCGGCTTTTTCTGGTCTCTTTTCAATTCTATTCCCTTAATTCTTTTTTTCGGCTGTAGGAATAATAGGCAGCGCAGGCTCCTTCAGATGAAACCATGGTCGCTCCAAGCGGAAACTCGGGAGTGCAGGCTGTCCCGAAGGATGGGCATTCTACAGGTTTTTTGAGTCCCTGCAGGATCAGCCCGCTTATGCAATCCGTATGCTCCTGGGTATCAATTCCGGCCAGGTCAAAAATCTTCTCCGCGTCAAAGGCCCGGTATTTTTCCTTGAGCCTGAAGCCGCTTTCCGGGATAAGCCCTATGCCCCGCCAGTTTCGGTCTGAGACTTCAAACACGCTGTTTATCAGCTCCCTGGCTGCGGGGTTGCCCTCTTTTTTGACAATCCTCGAATAGCAGTTTTCAACTCTTCCTTCGCCCTTTTCCAGCTGATTGACGACAGAAAGGATTCCGCTCAGGATATCTACCGGTTCAAATCCGGTAACGGCAATCGGCACACGGTATTTTTCGGCGATTGGAATGTATTCCTCCCAGCCCATGATGGCACAGACATGCCCGGCAGCCAGGTATCCCTGAACCCGGTTTTCAGGCGATTCCAGCAGCGCCGTGATGGCCGGGGGCACCAGGACCTGGGAGACCAGGACTGAAAAATTACTTAAACCTTCTTTTTCAGCCTGGTAAACAGCCATGGCGTTGGTGGGCGCCGTGGTCTCAAAGCCGATGGCGAAGAAAACAACCTTGCGGCCCGGGTTTTCCCTGGCCAGCTTCAGGGCATCCAGGGGGGAATAGACGATACGCACATCTCCTCCCTCGGATTTGACCTGGAACAGGTCCTTTTCAGAGCCTGGAACTCGCAGCATATCTCCGAAGGATGTGAAGATTACCTCGGGGCGGGAAGCCAGGCTTACTGCCTTGTCGACCTGGTCCAGGGGTGTTACGCATACCGGGCATCCGGGGCCATGGACCAGGGAAATGGAGGAAGGAAGCAGCTGGTCAAGGCCATATTTGATTATGGCGTGGGTCTGGCCGCCGCACATTTCCATAATGATCCAGGGTTGGGTAACTGTTGATTCAATTTTTCCCAGGATCTTTTTTACAATTTCAGGATTACGGAATTCTGTAAGGTATTTCATGTATGTTGAAGGCGGAAAGAAGAAAGCTGCAAGCTCGCAAGCATGCAGCTGAAGGTTACTCTGCCATCTGTCGGAAGATATCCAGGGTTTCCAGTGCTTCTTCTTCGTCCAGGATGTTCAGAGCAAATCCCGCGTGTACAATCACATAATCACCCACGCTGACTTCAGGGAGGCAGGAGAGGCAGGCCTGCTGCCTGTTCCCCGAAAAATCAATACGGCCCATTTTTACGCCATTGTCCTCAAATATCTCGGTCACCTTTCCAGGTACGGCAAGACACATATAAAGATCACTCCTCTCATGTTTCTTTCGAGAAACTTTGTCTTTATAAG
>CAZOGT010000488.1:0-1225 GCA_964579015.1 uncultured Acidobacteriota bacterium
AAACTCGATTACAACCTTTTCCAGCCGCTGCAGGTGGTGATGGAGGCTCCAGGAAATCCCGTAGCAGGAAGCATCCTTGCTTTCCCTTTTCCCGACACGCTCGGGAAACCCTTTGCACCTTCAATCCTGCAACACCGGCTCCCTTCGGAAGCGGAAAACTGGAAGTTTCCGGCCACCATTGCCACTGAGCCGGAGCCCCGGGCAGGAGCGTGTTGCCAGGGAGAGAGCCCTGGAAGAGCGACACAGGGAATCGACCCCGATACCGACCCCGACGCCGATACCGACCCCGACGCCGACCTGAAATCCTGCTCACCCGCGAACATTGTGGACACCCCTGGAATAAATCTGATTGTTTTTTCATCGGATGGCGCCTGGCGGAGCCGTTAATTGCTGCGGGTCTGTGGATCTTCCACCCGCTTTGCTGCGCTCAGCGCGGAAACCCCAAACGCCAAACACCAAATCCCAATGGGGTCCAGAACATTGACAAGCGTTTCTTTAATGCCGTATTATGTACCGACTGGTCGGTACAATAGAAATCAGACAGGAGACAAACATGGATAAAGGACAGGCAACTCGGGAAAGCCTGGTTCAGGCGGCCGCAAGGCTGGCCAGGATCAAGGGCTTCGACCGCACGTCCGTGCAGGAGGTAATGGCCGAGGCTGGAGCCGGCAAGGGGTCGTTCTATCATCATTTTGAGAGCAAGGACGCGCTGGGACTTGCGGTGCTGGAGCGGGAGCGCGCCTCTTTTATGGAGATGCTCGATGCCTGTTTCAACGAAGATAAAGGGGCTGACGCGCTCGAGTGCTTTTTCCAGTCCTCTCTCGAGGCACACAGCGGCAAGGGGTTAACCGGAGGGTGCCTCTGGGGCAACACTGCGCTGGAAATGAGCGACACCAATCCGGCATATGCAGGTCCGGTCAATGAGGTTTTTCTGGAGTGGACCGGAAAGCTTCAGCAAATGATCAGGGAAGCCCAGGCCGGCGGCCTGATCCGTAAGGATCTGCCGGATGCAGACCTGGCCCTGCTGGTTGTCGCAGCTGTTGAGGGCGGCATCATGATGTCCCGCCTGCGCAAGGACGAAGCCCCCATGCGCTCATGCCTTGACCTGCTGAGGCAGTTGCTGCGGCCTGACCGGGAGAATGCAGCGGAGAGAGGATGAAATCACCTTCATACCGAAACGGCAGGAATGCCTACACTGAAAGATATTATGGCTGAACTGGCCAAA
>CAZOGT010000488.1:1235-1660 GCA_964579015.1 uncultured Acidobacteriota bacterium
TTCCTATGAAAGAATCGCTGACTGAAGCTTTGTATCACCTGGACGATCCGGACTGGAGGCTCACCCCGGACGGAGAACGCAGGGGCTACATCCAGCCGCAATCCCTGGCGGAGTTGTGGTTTCACACCGGCACGATCTGCAACCTGAGCTGCCCGTTCTGTTTTGAAGGCTCAAATCCAGGCAGCAACCGGCTCCAGGCGCCCACCCTGAAAGATGTGCGCCCCTTGATCGAGGAGGCGGCCGCGCTCGGGGCCAGGAAGTTTTCGTTCACCGGGGGAGAGCCCTTCGTTACCCGGGACATCTTCAAGATCCTCGATTTCGCCCTGGACTTCAATCCCTGCCTGGTGTTGACCAACGCCACCAGGCCGCTGCTCAAGCGCCTGGAAAAGCTCAGGCCGCTCCTGGACAAAGAGCATCCTCTTTCG
>CAZOGT010000489.1:0-1659 GCA_964579015.1 uncultured Acidobacteriota bacterium
TGTATTCTCAGGAAAAACATAAACATTGTCTTTCCCACCATCTTTAAATTTCCAGTCTGACAGATCTCCGGTAACATCCGATGTGTTATATAATTCAACCCAGTCTTCCGTATCCATCTCCGCGGAGGAAATATAGTTGATTTCATTGATTACTATGCTATGAGGATCAAAATAAGATTCTTCAAAATTTGCTGTTAATAGCCTCAGATACTTTGCCGGCCGGTTCTCCGCCGCCGCCGGGAGACATGGTTTTCCAGAAAAGGTTATGGTTCCAGGTCCCGCCCCCGTGGTTCCTGACCGCTGTCCTGATCGATTCAGGGGCAGAGTTCAGATCGGAAAGCAACTGATCGAGACTCCTCCCATGCAGCTCCGTAAAAGGCTCCAGTGCTTCATTAAGCTTGGTCACGTACGTGTTATGGTGACGGGAATGATGAATTTCCATGGTCCTGGCATCTATATGCGGTTCCAAAGCGTCATATGAATAAGGCAGATCTGTTAGTTTTGTATACATAATTTATCCTCCATTTCGGGCTCAGGGTTAATGATAATCCTGAAAAATTCTAAAATTTAATGCCTGGGTTTTTTCACGTTTTGTTTCAGACTGAGGATGCGTTTCCTGTCAGCTTGAAACATATATGCAAGTATGCGGGGGAAGAAGGCCGGGTTTCATCTCATGGCGGGAAAATAATGATTATTTATTAATAATTAGCTTGAATACTTATCCTAAAAGGCACCAGTGTAGGGGCTTTCATCCACATAGATGGTCTCTTCCCTGTCGGGGCCGACGGAAACAATCGAGATATCGGTTTCGACCAGCTCGCTGAGACGTTTCAGATAGTCACGGGCTTCCACAGGAAGATCCCGGTATTCCCTGATGCCTGAGGTCGGGCGCATCCAGCCTTTCCAGGCCTCGGTCACCGGTTCAACCTGATCAAGGATTTCGCAATGCATAGGCACGGTATCAAAGACTTCGCCCTTGTACCTGTAACCGGTGCAGACCTCGATTTTCTCCTGCTGGTCAAGGACATCCAGCTTGGTGATTACCAGGGTGCTTACACTGTTGACATTACAGGAGTAACGGGTAATGACTGAATCGAAGCTTCCGCATCTCCTGGGCCTGCCAGTGGAGGCTCCATATTCATCTCCCACACTCCTGTAGGTATCCGCCTTGTCACCGCTATATTCAGTCGGGAAGGGACCGGCACCCACCCTGGTGGTATAGGCTTTAATGATTCCCACAACACCGTCAATACGGGCCGGACCGATTCCGGTCCCGGTGGATACACCTCCGGAGGTGGAATTGGAAGAGGTTACGAAGGGATAGGTGCCGTGATCAATATCGAGCAGCGCCCCCTGAGCGCCTTCGAAGAGAATCCTTTTCCCTTCTTTGTCCAGCCTGTTCAGGAGGACCGAGGTATCAGCAACCATTGGCAGGACCAGGTCTGAAATGGCCATGTAGTCTTCGTATATCCGGCCGGCATCGAGCGGTTCACAGTTATAGACTTCCCTGAGGAGAAGATTTTTGGACCTGACAACCTCCTCAAGGCGCTTCCTGAAAATCTCCGGGCATCCCAGGTCACCCATCCGGATTCCACGGCGCGCCACCTTGTCCTCATAGGCAGGGCCTCTCCCCCGGTTGGTGGTCCCGATCCGGTTCGC
>CAZOGT010000490.1:0-1650 GCA_964579015.1 uncultured Acidobacteriota bacterium
ATCTCTTTAGACCGGGTAATGTCAACAAAAACACACTGGGTCTTTTGAAAATTTCCGTCATTGTCCTTCACGGCAATCCCGTTGTAGGAAGCATCGATTATTCCGCCGTCTTTTTTGACCAGCTGAAACTCAGCCCCGGTAACAATCCCCTTGTCTCTGATCCTGGCAAAGCCTTTCGAAAAAGCTTCCCTCGAATCCCCGGCCAGAAATTCACTAAAATCCCTGCCTATTACCTCCGCCCTACGGTACCCCAGGATATCAAGCCAGGTCTGGTTGACCATAACAAGAGTCCCGTTGATGTCAAGGGACTGGTACCCGATCGGGGCCTTTTCAAAAAGGATTCTGAACTGGTCTCTGCTGGACTCAAGAGCGGCCTCGGCTTTCTTCCGGTCCGTTATTTCAGCAAATGATCCAACCAGGCCCGCTATTCTTCCCTGATCGTCACGAAGGACATTTTTCCTGTAAATTACATCGTGCAGTTCCCCGGTTTTCGCTTCAAGCCTGAACTCATACTCCTGTTCCTGTTCTGATTCAAGAAGATCGAGGTCCTTCTGATGGAACGCATCAGAAAAACCTTCAGGCCAGATCTCAGCAGCTGTTTTGCCGATCACCTCCTTCGTCTCAAGCCCGGTTATCCTGGTAAAGGCCTTGTTACATCCCAGGTAACAGAGTCGGTTGTCTTTATAAAAAACCGGTACGGGAATAGAATCAAGAAGAATCTTGAGGAAGTGTTCCTGCTTGATGATTTCCCGGTTCAGGTCCTCCAACTCCGCCAGGCTCTTCCTCAGTGCCTCCTCGGTTTTCCTGAGCCGGGTTTTGTTCAGTACGGCCAGGCAGACTCCGGTTACATCCCCATGATCTGAAAACACCGGATCAAAATAGAGTGAGTAGCAGCGGCTGGCCCCTCCAGGGACGTCCATTAGGCTCTCCTGTTTAACAACTTCCCCTGCAAGGGCCCTGTTGAAATTTTCCCTGA
This sequence comes from uncultured Acidobacteriota bacterium, assembly GCA_964579015.1. Classification (GTDB taxonomy): domain Bacteria; phylum Acidobacteriota; class UBA6911; order RPQK01; family JAPXNP01. The sequence continues at coordinate 977 of CAZOGT010000490.1, forward strand.
AATGGCCGCTATAAGCCGCGGAAACAAACTCGAAGACCGGACGTCCTGCCGCGAGCCTCCCTCCTGCGAAGACCCTGGAAATTGATCCTGACGAATCATTGCAGAACCCGATATTCCCCTTTTGATCAAGCAGGAGGACTGAAGCCTCGCTTTCAGGTCCCGGGGGCCTTCCCTCTCCAGCCATCTCGCCCTTTTCCCTGCCCTGCCTGAAAAGACAATCCATCTCCCTGGCCAGCCTCTCAATCTTTTTGTTTCTCATAAAGGTGCCCCGCTTTTTTCACAGAGTATTCGTCTCAACAAGCCACAATTCTCCCTTTTTTGGAGATTAAAAAGGTGACCGGGATCACAAAAACAAATTCTTTTTGTGATCCTGGTCGCATTTTCCGTGCAGCCAGGGGAGAGAATCCCGTCTTCCTGCTCCCGTTTCCATGCCGGGGGCCCGGGGAGAAAGCAAGCGATAAAATTTATTGGCGCTTTTCCCAACATAATCAAGCCCGGTGTCCAAGCCTGGCATTCTGACATGGCTGGACGTTATACTGTTAAACGGTCCAATGCAGCGGCGTGCCGGAAAGGCTCCAGGCGGAATGCTGAGGGATCATTTCCTGAGGAAGGCAAGGCACTTTCCTGTTTGATGAGGCAAACATGAGTACCAATGAAAGAATCGGAGAAACCCT
>CAZOGT010000491.1:0-1636 GCA_964579015.1 uncultured Acidobacteriota bacterium
TTATCCACCCCTAACCTTTTTTTTCTTGTTACTTCGCCGCCTTGCTGCGAAAACCGGTGAGAAGTCCCGGTTAGGCCCTTGCTTCCAACCCGGATGCAGCAGGGTCATGCTGAAAAGGATAACACAGCAATGCAGGCTGCATGGTAGGGAAGCGGAAGAAGTAACAAGGAATACCGGGCCGAGGTCCGGCCGGCTGGATATTGTATTATTACAGGCGTACATTTACCGACGGACGGGAGAAGAAGTCAAGGGGAGGCCCTGGATGCGGTTTCCCGGGTCGACAGGCCTCCCGTCGCTGCATTCATTCCGGCTGAAACGCGGGCAGGCAGTTTTTCAGTTGAGGCCCGGGCCTGGGCGGAAAATTCCGTGGCCGGGTTCTTCCTCTCGGTCGGCTGAACCGGGAATGAGATGGAAAGAGAATGAAACGAAAAATTCTGATACTCATATTCCTGCTGTTTTTTCTGTTTACCGGGGGAACACTGCTTCTCAGGAAGCATGCCTCAAGGTCTTCCGTCCCTGAAGTCATGGAGACAACCCGTTTCCTGATGGGAACCAGCTGGAAGGTCAAGGTCCCTCTGGATGGCGGGCTTGAGAAGGAAATCGTTTTGAAAGCGATGGATGCGGTGTTTCGCGAACTGGCCAGGATCGAAGATTTAATGAGTGAATGGCAGCCGGATACCCCGGTGAGCATGATTAACCAGGGTGCGGGAAACCAGGCGGTGGAGGTGCCGGAGGAACTGGTTCAAATTATCGAGCGTGGTATTGAATACGGGCGTTTAAGCAAGGGGGCCTTTGACATAACCTGGCGCGGGATGGGGGCCCTCTGGAGTTTTGGTGAGGACTTCAGCGTCCCGGAAGAGCAGGAGGTAAGGGATGCGGTAAAAAGAGTAGGGTTCAGCAGAATAAGAATCAAGGACAACACCGTGATGCTTCCTGATCCCGGCATGGCCATCGGCCTGGGGGGGATTGCCAAGGGCTATGCCATTGACAGGGCCGGACTGAAGCTCAGGCAGGCCGGAATTCAAAATTTCATGGTCGATGGAGGCGGTGACATCCTGGTCGCCGGGCAGATTGGTGATCGTTCCTGGCGGCTTGGAATAAGGGATCCGAGGGGAGGGCCGGCTGATCTGATCAAATAGCTGTCGGTACAGGATGGTGCAGTAGTGACCTCTGGTGATTACGAGAGGTTCAAGCTGGTGAATGGCCGCAGGTACCACCACATCATTGATCCCCGCACCGGATGGCCGGCCGAGGGATGTCGTTCCGTGACCGTCTATTCCTCAACCGCTGAAAGAGCGGATGTATTAGCTACAGCCGTCTTTGTCCTCGGCCCGGATGAGGGACTTGAACTTGTTGAAGCCCTGGAGGATTCAGAGGCCCTGGTTGTGGACTCATCAGGAGAGATAATGATGACCAGTGGTTTCGGAGCATTGATTTCCGATTAACAGTCCTCGGCAGCCTGCAGCCTGGGGCGTTCCCGGACCCCTGTTTAACAAGGAGAACAAGGAAGGGCGCCAGTGAGCAGCCGCCTAAAAAAAGCGCGGCCGGATGGCCGCGCTTTAATCAGGGAAGAATGATGATCTGTCAGGAAAGGCTTATCAGTTTGTCTTCCTGTTTCTTTTCAGCTGTTTCACGT
>CAZOGT010000492.1:0-1625 GCA_964579015.1 uncultured Acidobacteriota bacterium
GAACAAGAAAAAACTAATCATAGTTTTAAGTGTAGCGTTGATCTTCGCCGCTATCGTGTCCATCAGTATTTACTCCTCCCGGCAAAAACAGATCCAGGTCGAAACTGAAAAGGTGCAGTTGCTGGACCAAATGATTGCCAGGGTACAGGCGACCGGGGAGATCAATCCTAAAAATTATGTTGAGATACAGGCGGAAATTACCGGTGTCATTACGGAACTGTACGTAAAAGAAGGGGATGAAGTTGAAAAGGGAGATATTCTCCTGAAGATAGACCCTGTGCAGACCCGTACCGAAACCATGGCCCAGGAGGCATACCTGGCCTCCTCCCAGGCGGACGCTCGGAACCAGCAGGGGCAGATCCGCATCCAGGAGACCAATTTAGAACGGGACGAGGCCGTGCTTGAGACCCGGAAGATTGAGGCCGCAAACGCCAGGGAAAACCTGATACTGAGCCAAAAATCTTTTGACAGGCGCCAACAGCAATTCGAAGACAACCTGATCTCCAGAGACAGCTATGAAGCCGCCAGGATTGAACTCATCGCGGCCCAGGGAAGCCTGACAGCAGCCGAAGCTCAGCTCAACCAGGCCGAAGCTCAACTGAAATCGACCCGGGTTGCCCTTGAACAGGCAAAGAATTCCTATGAAAGCTCCCTTAAAAGAGTGGAGCAACAGGAGGCCCTCCTTGCCCGCCAGCATGACCTTCTGGCCAAAACAACCATCCGGTCGCCCCTGACCGGTGTCATCACGAAAATGAATGTTGAAGCCGGTGAACGCGCAGTACCAGGGACCCTCAACAACCCATCGGCAACCCTGATGGAAATTGCTGATCTTTCCATCATTGAAGCCGAAGTGGAAGTGGACGAAGCTGACATTGTGGATCTGGAACTAAACCAGAAAGCCGGTGTCTCCGTAGACGCTCTCAGGGGGAAAGTCCTGGAAGGCATAGTCACTGAAATCGGAAATTCAGCGATTCAGACTACCACCAACGAAGCAAAAGATTTCAAAGTGGTCATCCAGTTAAATGATCCGCCTGCCGCCCTGAGACCTGGACTTAGCTGCACCGGGGAGATTACTACCGCTATTCGCAGCAACACCCTTTCCATCCCGATCAAGGCCCTGACCATCAGGGAATATCCCGTCGATGAGGACGGAAAACTGATCAGAGCAAAAAATGAAAAAGAGCAGGAGGGGAAAAATGGGAATGCCCCTGAGGACGGCCCTCAACCTGAAAAAAAAGAATTCGAAGGGGTTTATAAAATTGTGGATGGGAAGGCCCATTTCACAACGGTGGAAACCGGAATCCTGAGTGGGACCCTTATTGAAATAATATCGGGCCTGGAGGAGGGTGAAGAAATTATTTCGGGGTCCTTTAAAGTGCTTCGTACTCTTAAAGACCATGATCCAGTGAAAAAAGAATAGCAGGCCGGCCCGTGTTAAATACCGGATAAGGAGTATTGCATTGAATCAACCTTTAATAAGAACTGCCGATCTCTGGAAGACCTATGAAATGGGGTCTGAAAAAATACACGCCCTGCACGGGGTTACTTTCGAGCTTCACAAAAACGAATACGTTGCCATAATGGGGCCTTCCGGTTCCGGAAAATCGACCCTGATGAACCTGATC
>CAZOGT010000493.1:0-1098 GCA_964579015.1 uncultured Acidobacteriota bacterium
AATGCCGTGATGCCTGCGGAGCCATTCCCGCTGGCTCTCATGGCAGGCCAGGAAGGCCTCCTTGAGGTCCATTACTCCGCTGATGTCTACAAACATGCCCGGGGGTACCGGAAGTCCATAGATGTCCTTCCCTTCCATGGGCTGGGCATAATACAGATATGGAATAGCTTCGGTATGGCCCGCGCCGGTCAGGCCTGAAAGCTCAAAGGCCGGTACCGGGGCTGAGAAACAGGAACTGCGTACCAGGCGGCTGGTTATTTCATGATCAGCCATGTAATCCTGGGGAGGATGGGTGATTATTATGCCGGGATCAACATCCCTCAGGAGTGCCGTTACCTTCCGGTGCGCTTCGGAAGTATAAAAAATCTCGAAATCATCAAATCCAAGATAATAATACGCGGCCCCCATTTTTCCAGCCGAAGACCTGGCTTCATTCAGCCTGATCTCCCGGATCTGGTCGCGGGTCCTGTCCTCGGTCCCCAGGTCCCCGCCGGTCAGGGTGGCCAGGTGCAACTCCATACCCTTCTCCTTGAGAAGCTGCATGGTCCCCGCACACATGAATTCCACATCATCAGGATGGGCCCCTACAGCCAGGACCCTGTTCTTTCTACTCTCCATAATAATCTCAGCGCATATTGATCACAACGTCATCAGCAACTCCGCCAAGGATCGTATAGTCCCCGGGTGCGGTCTGCAGGATGGATCCCGGAACAAAGGGATTCACGGGGCCGTGGGCGGCCAGCCTGGCGATAAAAGACTGCCAGGAGACGCCCCCGCCAAGGTCTCCGTCCAGCCAGAAGCTGCGGTGACGGGCGGAAAGGATTTCATTCGGCCCGATGGTAAACGCCTTGGGGGGAACCCATGACCAGTCTCCCCGGAAAGAGTGGAGGGCATTCTGCATAATAGTCATCGGGTGCAGCTCCACAACCCGGGCCCGGGCCTTCTTATAAGCTTCTATATCACCTTCAAATTCGTAGCCGAGATGGGTCTCCCAGAATGCTATATGTCCACACCAGCCAATTCCGCCATAAACGACATCCGCCCCTCCCAGGTCTTCGATCATCTTTCCGTAAATGTCTATGTTCTCCCTGCCGGGAA
>CAZOGT010000493.1:1108-1623 GCA_964579015.1 uncultured Acidobacteriota bacterium
TCTGAAAGGACCCCTCCCATTCCGGGGGCGCTGGATTTCCGTTCTCGTCAGCATACTCGTCCATGTTGAAGGTATACACATGGTCACAGCTGAGATCCAGATCATTGATGAGCCGGGCCGCCAGCTTATACTGGGGCATCGGGCCGACAGGAAAGATTCCCACAAATTTCCGTCCCTCTTCCCGGGCAGTCCTGATCCTGTTAACGATATCCAGGGCGAATTCGAAGTAAAAATCCCCCCTTTCTTCAATAACCCTGATATTGAAATCCGGATTCGGGTGCTTACAGATATCAGCCTTCCTGATGGCCCTGACCCTCGCGCAGGCCTCCTTGTCACGGAAAGGAATGAAGTCCGCCATGGCGGAATCAAAAAGGTTTTTTCTTGCTTCTGACACCATTCTTGTCTCCTCTTAAAAAGCAGGCTCCTGCGGGGGAACCAGAAAATTTTCACCTTATCCGCCCGGACAATCCAGGGCGGAACAGATCTCATCGCAACTACTCCAGAATATTTTCTAG
>CAZOGT010000494.1:0-1612 GCA_964579015.1 uncultured Acidobacteriota bacterium
GCCATGCGGTAGAAGCTGCGGGGATGCGGGGTATTGGTGTCGAAGTTCAGGTTGAAGAATTTCCCGTTGGCAGTCCTGATAAGGTAAGAGTTGTAGTCTCCCTGTGCCATTTCCATGGTGGCGTGGGGATGGCTGGAACCATAGTAGAGAGCCGCAAACTGGTTGAGGGTCTGGGCCGAGGAACTCATGGAAACTATGAAGTCGATCCTGTCCCCGTGGTTGATGTCCATGTGGGGAAAGATATTGCTCATCGGGTGATCGGGGTAGAGATTTCCGTTCCTGGTGATGGAATCCTGGAGCCGCCAGGGCTCCCTTTCCGGATCAAATTTCACCAGGCGAAGGTCATGGATATAGCCGCACTCAGCATGTACGACTTCTCCGAAGAGGCCCTTCTGGATCATCTGCAGGAGGGGGAGGTTGCGGAATCCTTCCAGGCCCATGGTGGCCCATTTTCCCGTGCTTTTCCAGGTGTCCACCAGTTCCCATCCTTCGTCGACGGTCAGGACTATGGGGACCTCACTGATTGCGTGTTTATCGTTGCGCATTGCCGAAAGGCAGCAGGGCGCGTGCCATTTCCAGGGGGTGGAACAAATGACGCAGTCCAGGTCTTCCTCTGCGCAGAGGCGCTCAAAATCGGTTTCTGTTTTCCCATAAAGGGAAGGGGACGGCCGGCCGGATTCCTCCACCCACCTTTTGGCCCGGTACAGGTAACTGTCATTGATGTCGCAGAGGGCCGGCACTTCGACCCCCTCAATTCCGAGTGCCGCGTCCAGGTGGTAGGAGCCTCTGTCGCCCACACCTACAAATCCCAGGCGAATGGTTTTTTCAGCCATGTCTCTCTCTTCCCGATTGATAATTCCGGATCCATCCTGATTTTTCAGATGGTCCTGAAACAAGTGTTAATGTACCGTGTCAAGTCAACTGTCAGGTGATTATTATAGGTTTATTTTCTTTCCATTTTCCCCTTGTGAAGTCAGGGAATTCGATCGGCTTGCTGTTTCCCGCCACTGAAGCTTCGCTGACCGGCGAAACCGAACTGCTGGTCACAGAATCGTAAACATCCCAGTCCGGCATTCGGTTGTTTCTGAGAGCCTCTACCAGCCGGTGCCAGGTCAATGGGGTCCTGGTGTCGCTTCCCCCGTGTCCACGGACCGCCCGGCGCTGCGGGGGATTGTAATTCTTGACCAGGTCAGGGGTATACTCTTCGAGGTAAGGGGCAGCCTCTTCCCACTGGTGGGATTCGGGGCTCCGGCCGTCCAGGTAAATGTAGGGTCCGCCGGTCCCGCGGGCCTGGAAGTAGACTCCCTTGCTGCCCTGGATCCGGTGCATGCCCCTTGGATGGGGCGTATTGGTGTCAAAATTAAGGGTAATCATTTTTCCCTTCACGGTCCTGATCAGGGAAGCATTGTAGTCCCCCTGGGCCATTTCCATCTTGGCGTAGGGATGGTCTTTACCGTAATACTGGGCGGCATATTCATTGAGGGTCTGAGCCGAGGAACTCATTGAAACCATGTAATCGATCCGGTCTCCATGGTTGATATCCATGTGGAAGATCATGTAGCGCATCGGGTGGTCAGGGTAGAGGTTTCCGTTCCTGACAACGGAATGCTGG
>CAZOGT010000495.1:0-1604 GCA_964579015.1 uncultured Acidobacteriota bacterium
CTGCACAGGGATGCAGCCTTGAGCCTGGAGGGGGTCTCCGGCAGGGAGCAATGATTATGAACTTGTACTTGTTTTTCGGTTTTTCCGTTATCTGGATAATAATGTTCCTGTTTTTGCTGTTTCTGTTCAGCAGGCAGCGCAGCCTGGCCGCGGCCATTGAGTCGATCAGGAAGCAACTGGACTGACGATTACAGCCCGAAGTGAGCGGATTCCTGTTAACCACCCTTTTCCATTCCGCGGGGCTGTCCCGGATTGATGCGGCTTAATTCTTTTTGCCCGATTCCCTTGACACTCCCTCCAGGCAATCTTATATCAACGTTGTCTTGAAAATTTTTTTATTCAGGAAATTATTGATTATAAGTTAAATATATATAAATACAGTTTAAGGAGGCTCGTCGATGGGTAAAATTATAGGAATTGACCTCGGGACAACCAACTCCGTTGTTGCAGTAATGGAGGGTGGAGACCCCAAGGTGATCACAAATCCCGAAGGGGGAAGGACCACTCCTTCAGTTGTAGCCATAACCAAGAATAATGAAAGGCTCGTCGGGCAGGTGGCCAAACGCCAGTCCGTGACCAACCCTGACAATACAGTATATTCGATCAAGAGGTTTATGGGACGCCGGTATGAGGAAGTCCCTGAAGAAAACCAGATGGTGCCCTACAAGGTGAAGGCCGCATCCAATGGCGATGCAGTTGTGGAGATAGCCGGGAAGGACTATTCTCCCCCTGAGATTTCAGCAAGGATCCTCCAGAAGCTGAAGGAATCCGCGGAAAGTTACCTTGGTGAGAAAGTTACTGAAGCCGTAATTACGGTCCCCGCATACTTTAATGACTCTCAGCGCCAGGCTACCAAGGATGCGGGACGCATTGCCGGCCTGGACGTTAAAAGGCTGGTCAACGAACCCACTGCCGCTGCTCTTGCCTACGGGCTGGACAAGAAAAAGGATGAAACCATCGCGGTGTTCGATTTCGGGGGAGGCACCTTTGACATATCCATCCTGGAAGTAGGGGAGGGAGTGGTTGAAGTAAGGTCGACCAATGGAGATACCCATCTGGGCGGAGACAACATAGACCACAAGGTCATTGACTGGATGGTGGACGAATTCCTGAAGGACCAGGGGATTGACCTTTCCAAGGACAAAATGGCCCTCCAGAGGCTTCGGGAGGCTGCTGAAAAGGCCAAGATGGAGCTTTCTACTGCCCAGGAAACCGACGTTAACCTTCCTTTTATCACTGCGGACGCCAATGGTCCCAAGCACTTGGACCTGAAGCTGACCAGGGCCAAGTTTGAACAGCTGGTTGATCCTCTCCTCAGGCGAACCCTGGAGCCCTGCCGCAAGGCTCTCAAGGATGCGGATATCGACGCTTCCGGAATTGATGAAGTTGTGCTGGTTGGCGGATCAACCAGGATTCCCAGGGTACAGGAGATGGTGAAGGAGTTTTTCGGCAAAGAACCGCACCGCGGAGTTAATCCGGACGAGGTCGTGGCCATTGGCGCGGCCATCCAGGCCGGGGTGCTGGGCGGCGATGTCAAGGATGTGCTTCTTCTTGACGTTACCCCTCTTTCCCTGGGTATTGAAACCCTGGGAGGTGTCAACACT
>CAZOGT010000496.1:0-1582 GCA_964579015.1 uncultured Acidobacteriota bacterium
AAAACCTTATGGATATCCCGTTACTGGAAAGTATGATATATTTTCAAACGTGCAAAGCAGAACCCTTTTGTTGGTCATGGCCATATTTCTTATGGCTTCCTGCGGCCGCAGCATAGAGAAACAGGCTCGTGACCAGGTTAGAACATTTAGCAACGCCGACCTGGAGAAAAAACAGGTAAGGGTGTTTAACGTGAACAGAATCGGGAGTACCGCGACGGCTGAAGTGAATATCCATACAGCTGTGAAGATGAGCAGGAATGAAGGAAAATGGCTGATTGAAGAGATCCGGCTGGGCAGCAAAAAATGGGAGGATATTCACAGGATCATTGCGGCTCTCGAGCTGATCAGAAAAGAAGATACATTGGCTTGCATGGAGACAATCGGGGATGCAGTCAAGGCCTTTACAGCAGAGAACGGGCCGCTTGAATTAGACACTGATTTCACATCTCTGATTGACATGCTGTCCCCCCGGTTCCTGGAAGAGCCGATCCGAGAAGACGCCTGGGATAATCAGTTTATCCTGCTGGTAACAAATGAAGGCTTTCTGATCAGGTCAATGGGGCCTGACGGCAGGCCTGGAAATAGTGATGATTTGGTATTAAATAATGAAAATTGATTTATATTTCAAGGCTTTTTTAATTCTTATGGCTTCAATCCTGGTTTTGCCGGGAGCCTCCTGCTCGAACGGCAGCTCAGCTACGTCTGAAGCCATCAACTGGCAGCCTGACGTATATGCCGCTTTCAAAATCGCCGAGGAAGAAGACAAGGAAGTCCTTCTCTACCTCAATGCCGACTGGTGCGGCTACTGCAGAAAGCTGGAGGCTGAAGCCTTTACTGACCCGGAAGTTCTTAGAGAACTGGGTGACGCCTTCGTCTGGGTAAAGCTGGACGGAGACAAGGATCCTGATGGCCAGAGATTCAAAAATAAATTCAGTGTCCGCGGATACCCGGCGATTTTTCTCCTTGACAGCGAGGAGAACGAGCTGGACCGGATAGCCGGATACCTGCCCCCCGACCGATTTCTCGATACGATGACGGCAATGCGTGACGGAGACACCTTTGCCAGGCTGGAGGAAAGGGTCAGCGAGAATCCTGAAGACCTCGAAGCCAGGCATAAGCTTGCCGAAAAACTTCTTTTCCGGGGCCAGCCGAGAGATACCCTGGAGAACCTGGAAGTGATTCTGAGGAAAGACCCGGAAAACAAGCAGGGCCAGATGGAGCCCGCATTATACCTGATGGCCCAGACCACCTATTCCATGCGCCAGTACCAGCCTACACTGGATGTGCTGGACAAGTATGAGGAAAGATTTCCAGAGGGCAGGCACATGGCGGATTTCATGCTCCTGAGGGCACAGATGAATCTTGAGAACAATGACGAGGAGCTTGCCCTCAACACGTTGCAGAGATTCCTTGACGAATACCCGGATCATCCGAAGGCTGAGCTGGTAAAAAGCCACCTGGCAAATTCATCAGAGCAGTCATCGCCGCCGGCATCACGCTAAGAAGAATTGACGATTGTGGCATAAGCTTCCAGCTTATGAATTTGCCATTCGCCATTGTGGCATAAGCTTCCAGCTTATGA
>CAZOGT010000497.1:0-1578 GCA_964579015.1 uncultured Acidobacteriota bacterium
GATGGGGAGCAGCGGTATAGTATCCGGGGCAAATAAAATCAGAGGTGGAGTTATCAAAATGTTTAAGAGTTCCTGTTTAACTGGAATCGTCGCGGGTTTTTTATTTCTACTTGTACCTTTCAACTGCCTGGCTCTCGATATGCGGGAGGAGGCAATAGCCAAAGCCGATGAATTGAGGCCCTTGATTCAGGAGATGGCCCGGGAATTGTGGGAATATTCTGAGCCGGCTCTCAGGGAAACCAGGAGTTCGGCAATGCTGGTGAACATCCTGGAGGAAAGGGGCTTCCAGGTCGAACGGGGCGTAGCCGGCATGCCCACGGCATTTGTCGCGACATACGGTTCCGGAAAGCCGGTGATCGGTATACTGGCCGAGTATGATGCCCTCCCCGGGATCGGGAATGAGGCCCTCCCCCGGAAAGCCCCGAGGAAAGATGGGGTGACCGCCGGTCAGGGCTGCGGGCATGATCTTTTCGGGGCGGCGTCGGTCGGAGCTGCCCTGGCAGTCAGGGAGGTCCTGGAGGGCAACGGCATAACCGGAACGATCAAGCTGTTCGGATGCCCGGCCGAGGAGACACTCGTGGGGAAAGTCTTCATGGCAAGGGAAGGCATTTTCGACGGCCTCGACGCTGCCCTGGACTGGCATCCGGGCACTGAAACCAAGGTGAAGAATCAACCCGGACTGGCCAATAACAGCTTCACGGTTGAATTTTTCGGCAAGACCGCCCATGGCGCCGCCGATCCCTGGAATGGCAGGAGTTCTCTTGACGCGGTGGAGCTCATGAACTATGGGGCCAACCTGATGAGAGAACATGTCAGGCCCTCGGCGAGAATCCACTATGTTATTTCCCATGGGGGAGATGCCCCGAACGTAGTCCCTGATTATGCGAAGGTATGGTACTTTGTCCGGGATATCAATAGAGAACGGGTGGAGAAGCTGTACAAATGGCTGCTGAAGACGGCGGAGGGTGCTTCCATCGCCACTGAGACGGATTACAAGGTGACGTTGTTAACAGGGGCACATGAATATCTAATCAACCGTCCTCTCCAGGAGGCATTCCAGAGGAGCCTTGAACTGGTCGGCCCGGTGCCTTACACCGGGGAGGACCAGGAATTCGCCAGGGCCCTGCAGGAAAACCTGGGCATTGAGACCGCCGGGTACAAGACAGAAATCAAGCCGCTTCCTGATGAACTGGAAGACGCTTCCGGGGGATCCACGGATGTGGCCGAGGTGTCGTATCTTACGCCGACAGCGGGATTCAGTGTGACTACAGCGGCCGCCGGCATCCCCTGGCACAGCTGGGCGGCTACTGCCTGCCATGGGACTCCGGGCGGAAGGGAGTCAGCTGTGACAGCCGCCAAGGTCCTGGCCGCAACAGCCCTTGACCTGTTTACTGATAGTGACCTTGTGGCAAGGTGCCGGGAAGCTTTCAGGGAGTCAATGGAAGGGAAGGCGTATGTTTCCCCCATCCCGGAGGGGCAGTCCGTGATTCTTCCCTGAACCGGGATTCCGTTCTCCGTGCCTGCCCTGGCCCGCATTTCTCACCAGCTTGCTGCTGCGGCGGCAAAAACCGGCGAGAA
>CAZOGT010000498.1:0-1561 GCA_964579015.1 uncultured Acidobacteriota bacterium
GAAATGCCTCGCGACCACAAAGGAGTGATCCTCGGGCCTGCCGCCCTCCGGGTCCCTGACTGTTGCCGAAGCGCCCATCTGGAAATAGGTACCCCTGGAGGAGCCGCTGAACCCGTTGGTATGCAGTTTTACTGTCTCATAAAAAGTATCTCCGTAGGAAGAGGTTACTGAAATGATCTGATCGCTGGAAGAACGTGCCGCCTCTTCAATTTTCTTCGCCATGTCAACCCTCTGTTCCGAGAGCAGGGCCTCATATCCGGAATCATTGACACCAAGGTCTCCCGGTGTCTCCTTCGGGTAGAATTCAGGATCGGGCAGGAACCTGAACTCGTCCTCTCCCAGGTACCTGGTCTCGGCGATGGCATTCCTGATGAAATCCGGCAGTGTTTCCCGGCGCAGGTCATTGGTGGTGCTGCTTGAATAGCGGCTGTCAGCATAAATTCCGAGGGTCAGGGCATTCTGTTTTGATTCCTTGAGCTTGTCAAGCTGCCCGCCCCTGTACTCCACATCAATATCCCGGCGGTTGTTGATATCCACGGATACCTCGTCGGCACCGGAATGTTTAGCCAGGGCTGCAACCCATTCCGCCAACCTGGTCTTTTCTGAAATTGTATCAGCCATTAACTTGCTCCTCCCACAGTGATACTGGATACTTTCGCCGACGGGAGCCCCATGGAAACCGGCACACCCTGGCCTGCTTTCCCGCAGGTCCAGGTCCCGTCATCAAGCTTGAAGTTATCAGCGACCATGGTGATCTTGCTCAGGACATCCGGGCCGTTTCCTATGATATTTATATCCTTGATCGGACTCGTGAGTTTCCCGTCTTCAATCAGGTAGCCTGAAGAGACATAGAAGGTAAAATCACCCGCCCCGATCATCACCTGCCCATTCGTAAATTCCTGGGCATAGATCCCCTTCTTCACACTGGCTATGATCTCTTCTTCGGTGTGAGGCCCATTCAGCATGTAGGTGGTACGCATTCGGGGAACGGGCTCGAAGCGGAAGGACTGTCTGCGCCCGTTTCCGGTCGGTTCCAGTCCGTAATGCCGGGCGCTGATCCGGTCATGGATGTAGCTGGTGAGGATTCCGTTTTCGACCAGTACCGTTTTCCGGGAATCATTGCCTTCATCGTCCACGTTTATGGATCCCCTCAGCTGGGGAATGGTGCCGTCATCAATGATGGTCACAAAATCTTCAGCGACCTTCCTGCCGATCTTGTCGGAAAAAATGGAAATTTCCTTGCGGTTGAAGTCAGCCTCCATCCCGTGCCCGATTGCCTCGTGAAGAAGGATTCCGGAGCTCCCGGACCCCAGGACCACCGGCATTTCACCTCCTCCGGGCTTCACCGCTTCGAATTTCAAAACCGCGTTTGCCACGGCGGCTTCGGCCAGCCTGGCGGATAATTCCGGGGTGATTGCTTCGAAGCCCTGCCTGGCGGAAAAGCTTTTTCTTCCGCTCTCCCTTTTGCTCCCCTGTTCAGCGGTACAGTTGACGCTGACATAGACCATCGGCTGGATATCGCAGGTGATCCTCCCTTCCGAGGTAGCCATCATGATATGGG
>CAZOGT010000499.1:0-1557 GCA_964579015.1 uncultured Acidobacteriota bacterium
ATGTATCTTGTAAGATGTTGAAAATTCAGGGATTAAAGAGACAGGCTGTAATGATTTGAAACAGCAGCAAAGGTAGACTCTCTCTCCGCCATTTCTAAGGGCTCTTTACCAAAGAAGGGACAAAAGGGACTATAGGGACACAAGGGACCCAAAAAAAACTCCAGGGGCCGGCTTCCTGAAAGCCAGGGTAGAATGGTCCCTAAGGTCCTTTAGGTCCCTTTGGTCCCTGTCCCTCTTCACCTGAGGCAATGGAATTTGGCAAGTTGCTGCTACAGGTTCAGCAGTTTCTCGGCATTGGTCCGGCAGATCTTTCTTACCACTTCTTCAGGAAGCGCGAATTTTTCAAGTGAAGTCAACTGGGGAACATTCTGGCCCACCCCAAGGTAGTCAGTGCCGAAGAGAAGCCTGTCTGCCCTGCGTACCAGGAATTCCCGCCCCCATTTCATATCACGGGTAATGGCATTATTTCCGCTTCCGGCTGAAAGGTCTCCGTAAAGGTTGGGGTAGGCATCAAACAGACGGTCTACGGCACCCCCGGGTGTGACCCGGCCTTTTGGATAAATGCCCAGATCGTCCTGTCTGCAGTTTCCGGACACCGAGGCCCACCATCCCTGGGCATGGCCGATAAATTTAGCCCCTGGTGCGGCCTGCAGGGCTTTTTCGAGACCCGGCAGCCCGGGCCTGTCAGTATTTCTGATTGAGTCAATATGGAACAGGATCGGCATCTCCAGGTCTCCCGCTGCGGCAAAAACCTCAAGGTTGCGGGGATCATCTATCGGAACCGCACACTTGTGTTCGCCCAGGCCCATGGCACCCTGTTCCAGGTACTGCTCAAGTCGGGTCTTAATGGTCTCCCTGGTATCCACATAGCTTTGCCTCGGATCAATATCCACGAAAGGGAGCAGCCGGTCCCGGTGGCCCCGGGTGGCTTCGAGGACATGCTCGTTGCTGATCTGGTAATAGAAGCCCTCGGGTGAAACCAAGGCAAGGACTACCGCCTTTTCGATGTTGTTTTCATCCATCCAGTCCAGAAGCCTCCAGGTATCAAGGGAGTCTTCCCGCAGGGTTCGCAGTCCGATATGGGTGTGGATATCAATCCTCGGCGAGCCGGAGGTCCCGGCCTGAAGAGGCTGAGAAGCCATGATCCCGGCTGACGCCGACAACATGGCGGCACAGAATCCGCGGCGGGAGAACTCTTTTCTGCGAGTCCCCGCTTCTGTTTTCATTGCAGGGTCAATCATCTTGTTTTTTTTATCCTCATAATCCCGGGTAGTGAGAGAATTCTCACCACCGGTTACACTGGCCAGTCCTGCGCAACCTCCTCCGTTTTTCTTAATGGCCGGAAGAAGCACTGTCATTATCATAAGGTACAAAACGGATGGTTTTCAAAATAAATGCGGCATACCCGTGTATTATGGAGGCAGCACGTGATGCACTTGTGAAAAAGGAACGTGAGGAGTAGACTGAAATATAAGTGCTTTTCGCTCAAGAGGGAAGATTAAAATAAGCAGCAGGCCTGGTGAGTTTATTGGTTTCCTTGCCGGTACAGATGCGGCT
>CAZOGT010000500.1:0-1549 GCA_964579015.1 uncultured Acidobacteriota bacterium
TTTCCCCTACCGAAGGGTGCGGGTTCTACCTGGTATTGAGCAGGGAAGGAAAGGGACCCGGCCTTTCACGGCTGGAGATGATGAGGAAGATTGAAGCGGAGTTGAGGGAAATTGACTCGAGCAATTGACGATTGGTGTGGTGGCTGGAGCATCCTGCTCCAGAAAATTTGTGGCCGGGCCGATCCTCGGACCGCTGCGCCGCAAGGCGCAGGCCTCGGGCCGTAGATTTCGACATTAGAGGCATGCAGCTGTTCTGGAGTTACTGCAGCTGGAAGCTTCAGCCACAACCCCGACCCCGATTTAGAATCCTCCTCACCCGCAATAAATGGGGAAACTCCTGTTAACATTCCATTGAGATCAGTGAAGTCCTGGAGCATAATTACAGGGATAGCCTGAAACGTTATCTTGTACCATTTTTTACCTGAATCATAAGGAGATTGTCATGAAAGAAGGCAGCCAGATCAATCGGAGGGAATTCAGCATTGCTTCGGCGGCGGCCGCCGCCGGGATCCTGGCCGGAGCCAGCGGCTTTGCCGGCCCCCTCCAGGGTAAAAAGTCCAATATCAAGCTCGGTTTGTACAGCATCACCTTTCTCGGTGTCTGGTATCGCGGGGAGGCCCTTTCCCTGGAGGAGGTTGTGGACCGGGCCGCGGAGTACGGGTACCAGGGGATCGAGATCGACGGAAAGCGTCCGCACGGCAATCCGCTTGACTGGCCGTCATCCCGATGCAGGGAACTTCGCTCCTACGCCGACGGGAAAGGAATCGAGATCTTTGCTGTGGCCGGGAATAATGATTTCAGCAGCCCGATGCCGGAATTCAGGGAAAGCCAGATTGCCTATGTAAAAGACCTGATCAGGATGACTGCCGACCTGGGCGCCAGGACGGTGAGGATGTTCCTGGGATGGCCCGGGGTGACCTTTAACGACGGGATTGCGGAATACACCGCAGCCAGGGATATCTGGGAGTATACCCATGAAAAGTTTACGGATGAAGAAACCTGGAGCTGGTGCCGGGAAGGGCTGGCGGAATGCGCCGGGTATGCAGGAGATTCCGGGATAACACTGGCCCTGCAGAACCATGCCCCGGTTATCCGCGACTGGCGCGACATGATGAAGATGATCAGGGAAGTCAATTCCCCGAACCTGAAGGCCTGCCTGGATGC
Source organism: uncultured Acidobacteriota bacterium (assembly GCA_964579015.1). Taxonomy (GTDB): domain Bacteria; phylum Acidobacteriota; class UBA6911; order RPQK01; family JAPXNP01. Next base: position 1,165 of record CAZOGT010000500.1, read on the forward strand.
CCCGATCATGGTGGACAAGAGCGAGGAGAATATCCGGGAAGCGGTCAGGGCGGCCGGAGACCTGCAGGTGCTGTCCCATTTCGGGGGAGAATATGACCGGGATGGCGACGGAAAGGTCATCTGTTCAAAGACCTACACCAGGGGCGCGGAATTTTATACTCCTTTCATAAGGGGTATGCATGAAATCGGGTATTCCGGATACCTCAGCTATGAATTGTGTCATCCCCTTCCAAAGGAGAACGGGCAGACCGTGGGGATTGAATTCGCGGAAAAGAACGCCCGGCTGGCTGCTGAATTCCTGCGCGGGGTGATTGCCGCAACGGCGTGAGGACAGTGATGACAGGCTATTGGCCTGCGTTCAGGGTTGCAGTCCTCCGCGTCTGTT
>CAZOGT010000501.1:0-1545 GCA_964579015.1 uncultured Acidobacteriota bacterium
GCGTTTATTGCAGATGCAGATCAGGAGATCTGCGCGCCCGGGCGCCCCTTCTCGGCGTCGGTATCGCTATCGGGGGTCGGTATCGCTATCGGGGTCGGCGCCAGTTCGAACATCGAACATCTCCCTTCCCTCACCTTCCCCCTTCCCAACTGCACCTTACCAGGTTTCTCACCTGCATGATCAGCCGAAGGCCGCGGCTCATCTCAGATCTTGATGAATATTCTCTTGTTGTACATCCAGTAGCAGATGTACCAGAGGGAAGCGTACACGGCCAGCCCCTGGATCAACCCGGAGGTGAATTCCCCTGTCCACGAGAGGAGCGAGGTAGTGAAAGGGGTGAAGATTTCATGCAGGATGCCGGCCCCGCCCAGAGCGTTGAACATGTAAATGAAGATGCAGTTCATCCCTACCACGATGAAGGTTTTTGAGAAGCGCGGGAACAGTTTCCTGACATCCATAAGCCAGTAGCTGAAGGCCAGGGCCAGGATGACGTATCCTCCGCTCGCGATTACGAAGGAGGAGGTGGCGATCTTCTTGATGATGGGGGTCACGCCTGCCAGGTGCAGGATCCAGCCCACGGCCAGGGCCGAAACCCCGGCGATCACCAGCATCTTTATCTTCCGGGCCACCGGCTTGTCGCTCATCAGCAGCTTTCCGCAGAGAACACCCCAGACCGTATGGGCAGTGGTGGAAACGAAGTTCAGGGTGGCCCACCCGGCCCCGTTCGATCCCGGCTGCAGCAGGGTGTTGAACCAGGCCCCCAGGTTCTCCCCGTCCACCCAGGGATTGGTGAAGCCCTGCAACGGGAAGAAGCGGTAGGCGAGGTCGATGAAAAGCAGGATTCCCAGGCTGAAGATTAACTGGAAGCGGATGCTCTTTTTCATGATCAGGAACGCCACCAGGTAGGTAAATGAGAGCTGCGCGAGTACATTCTGGAACCGGAAGACGATCTCCCCGGGGCCGATGCAGTAGAGCCACCATCCCAGCAGCAGCAGGATGAAGGAACGCTTCAGGGCATGGCGGAGAATCAGGCTTTCGGAATCCCCTTTTCTCCTCCGATTGGCGACTGCGAAGGGGATGGCAACCCCGACGATGAACATGAAGGCCGGCTGCACCAGGTCCCAGAAATGCAGCCCTTCCCAATGCTGGTGGCTGAACTGGGTGGCGATGAACTGCAGGATGCTGCTGTCTTCCGCCCCCCGGAAGAGCCTGATAAGCCTGGTATTCTCGATTATCAGGATGAACATGGTAAAGCCGCGGAAAAAATCTATCGAGGTTACTCTTTCAGCGTTAAAGGCATCGGCAATGGCTTTATTCATTGAGGCATTCTTTCAGTTGGTATTGAATTTGGTCACGCAGCCCGATTGTCTCACTAATTGAACCGGGCGGGCTCTCCGGAACAGCTTCACTGCGCAAACACCCCTCCGGGTAACCATTGGTTCGAGGATAGATGCCTGTCTAACATTCCGGGCTGACCAGGACCGCCTTTTTCAACTATCCTTTTCAGCCTGCCTGAGCCGGTGTCGCGGGAAGGTGGAGATCCTG
>CAZOGT010000502.1:0-1544 GCA_964579015.1 uncultured Acidobacteriota bacterium
CATATATGAACGGGATCAGTTCAATCAGCCGGCAGCCGTAGGGTTCCAGTTCAGGAGCCGGAAAGGGGGCCGGGTGATCCCGGAATAAATACTGACATGATCAAATTTCATCTGGACAAAAAAGTAGAGCTTTCTTACTACGAACAGATCAAGGGTCAGCTCCTGTCGGCCATTTACTGCGGAAAAATCAAGGAGGGGGACAGGCTTCCCTCCATCAGGGAGCTTGCCGCCCAGTTCAACGTCAATTACAAGACCATTCGCAGAGGGTACAAGAAACTGCATGAAGATGAATTCCTTGAAATCATCCAGGGCAGCGGAGCCTTCCTGAAAGTGCGGCGGGGACCCCTTTCCTATGAGAAGATGCGCAGGCACGCGCTCTACAGGCTTTTCCGGGAAGTGTCTTCCAAAATTGCCGACCTGGGGATTTCCGAACAGCAGTTTGCACGGCTGCTTGTGGAATATTCTTCCGGGAGGCCGGGGAAGACAAGGCTGAAGCTGGCTGTGATTGACCATGTCGAAGAGGCCTTCTGCTTTGCCCGCGAAATAAGGGAGAGGATCGGATCGGATGTTTCCGCCGTTACCCTTGGCTCCCATGAGGAGGAGCAGGAGGAACTTGCCCTGCGCCTGAGGGAAGCTGACTATTTCCTCACCACCAGCTGGCATATCCAGGAAGTCAGCGTCATGGCTGAAAAATTCAGGAAACAGGTCATTGAAATCAAGCCCAGCCACAGGATCTATGAAGAAATACTGGAGGCCGCCCAGACCAGGAACATCGCGATTGTAATCCAGGATGAAAACACCATGCATGCCTCGTGGGACATTTACATGAGTATTTACCGCCCGACAACGGAGAAAAAATTCTGGATCGCCACGGTCGACAACACCCTGCTCCTCGACGAAATAATCGCGGAGGCTGAAGTTATATTTGTTACTCCCATGTGCTGGGACAGGATGAAGGGGCTCGCGCCGGCATCGACTGAATTAAGGACTTATGAATCCTTCATTTCCGAGGAGACCATTGACTACCTCAAGGAACTTCAACTCCTGGGGCGAGTAATGAATCCAGCGAACTGAAGCCGTACCCGCACCCTTTATTCCCAGGCAGGCAGCCAGGGACGGGGAACCGGATACCCTCGGCAGCCTTCCCCTTCGGAATTCCGGCAGGCCGGGGGCAGCGAGGATGATCTGCCGGGCCTTTCTTTTTCAAGGTTGCTGGTATAAGGTTAACTGACTTCATGATGAAAAACTCCGACTTGTTCAGACTGATCCAGGCCCTTCCAAAAGCCGAGCTCCATCTCCACCTGGAGGGTGCGGTGACGCCTTCGCTACTCAAATCCCTTGCCCGCAGGCACTCCACCGGGATAGAAAAGAAAGAAGAGCCGGAAATTGCGGCGGACATTTTCCATGTCGGCAGCCGAAAGGACCTCGAACGCGCCCGCAGCCAGATAAACTCTCATCTCAGAGACCCGGAGGACTACCTGCTCATCCTGGAGGAGCTTTACCGGAACATGACTGAACAGAACATCGCCTACTCAGAAGTCTTA
>CAZOGT010000503.1:0-1538 GCA_964579015.1 uncultured Acidobacteriota bacterium
GGATTGATAACGCGTCTCCCCGTGGAGAAAGCTTCACGGCTGAAAAGGATTCGGACTATGCAGGAAGAGAGGATCAGGAAAATCAACCATAAGGAATATTCAGGTGGAGGGGTGGTCTACTGGATGTCCCGTGACCAGAGAGCCAGTGACAACTGGGCCCTGGTCAGGGCCCGTGAACTGGCCGGCGAATACAATGCTCACCTGACTGTACTGTTCTGTCTCTCCCCTTCTTTCCTTGATGCTCCATGGCGGCACTACCACTTTATGATCGAAGGCCTTAAACAGCTGGAGTCCAGGCTGCATAAGCTTAACGTCCCTTTCATTCTCCTTACAGGAAATCCCGGGAAAGTGATTCCCGGATTCCTCCAGGAGAAAAAAACCGGCTACCTGATCACGGACTTTTCTCCCCTGAGGATCAAGCGGGGATGGGAAGACGAAATAGGGAAGAGCCTGGAAATTCCTTTTGAATGCGTAGATTCCCACAACATCGTTCCCTGCTGGCTCGCTTCCGACAAACAGGAATTCGCTGCCTACACCTTCAGGCCCAAGCTGAAAAGGCTGCGCCGGCGTTTTCTCTCCGGCCTGACCGAAATCAGCGGACAAGGGGCTCCAATCGAATTTCCGAAAAACGACTGGGAGGAGGCATCGGCCTTGCCGGCAATTGACCGGAGCATCGAACCGGTTGAATCCTTAATCCCGGGGGAGAGTGCGGGCCTTGCAGCCCTGCAGGAATTCATCTCTTCCAAACTGCAGAATTACAGCACCGAGAGAAACGACCCCAACCGGGATGCAGTATCAAACATGTCGGTGTATCTCCATTACGGACATATCAGCGCACACCGAATCGCCCTGGAAATAGAGGAGTCCGGCCAGGGGGCAAGTGAGGACAGGGAGAGCTACCTTGAAGAGCTGGTCGTAAGAAAGGAACTGTCAGACAATTACTGCTACTACAACCGGGACTACGATAATTTCAACGGATTCCCGGACTGGGCAAAAAAAACCCTTGATGAACACCGGGGTGATAAACGGGAATATCTCTATTCATCTGAGGAATTTGAAGCCGCAGCTACCCATGACCCACTCTGGAACGCGGCCCAGGCCGAAATGATGACCAGGGGCAAGATGCATGGATTCATGAGGATGTACTGGGCCAAGAAGATCCTTGAATGGACCGGGTCGCCGGAGGAAGCTCAGCATATCGCCATTTACCTGAATGATAAATACGAGCTGGACGGCAGGGACCCCAACGGATACACAGGGATAGCCTGGAGTATCGGGGGAGTGCATGACCGGGCCTGGTTCGAACGGGATATATTCGGAAAAATCAGGTACATGAACTTCAATGGCTGCAAAAGGAAGTTCGATGTCAACAGGTATATCAAAAAGTATATCGGAAAGGATTACTCGAAACTCATTTTTACAGTGCCCCCTGTAAACTCTTCGGGTCTGCTCCGCCATCGGAATATACCTGTTTGCACCACCATGTATAATGAAAGGAACGAAACGTAAACTAACCTGGGTTGGAGGATAACAAGATG
>CAZOGT010000504.1:0-1519 GCA_964579015.1 uncultured Acidobacteriota bacterium
ATAACGGTTGAGAAAACCGGAAAATGAAAATTTCTGAAAAAAATCGGGTCGAGGGCAAAGGAGACAGCGTATCCTCGTCTGCCAATGGGGAAACTCCCGGCCCGGCATACCTGCTTTGCTGCAGTAAAATCTGCTATGCTGATAAAATATGCAGCCAGAGCCGGGGCATGCTTAGAAAGCGGCTGCCCCCATCAGACCGGCCTGGTACGATAACTTAAGCAAGCATTAGAATCACTGGAATATGCGGCTATGAAAAAAATATTCTTCTCATCCCTCTGTATCTTCCTCATATCCTGCGGCAATACCCGGAACGGAGAGGCCACACCCCCTGATAATCCGGCTGTTGAGCAACCCGCTGCCTCGGTTCCCCTGAATAATCCACCGGGAAACAAGATCCAGGCAGAGCCGATGGAAGCCGACCTTTCGCAGATGATTGAGATTCCGGCGGGAGAATTCACATTCGGAATGGAGGAAGAACACCTGCGGCACTGGATCACTGCCGGAAATGTCTATTTCGACGGAATCGAAGAAAAGTACCGTAAAGAGCTGACCATTCCTGAACGCAAGGTTACCCTCGATGTATTTTTCATCGACAGGTTCGAGACCACCAACAGCGAATACAGGGAATTCGTGGATGCCACCGGCTACCAGCCGGCTGATGCCACCGGCTACCTGAAACACTGGACCGAAAATGGGAGCTTCCCGGAATGGGCGGCTGACTTCCCGGTGGTGTGGGTCTCCGCTGAAGATGCCAGAGCTTACTGCAGATGGAAAGGGAAAAGGCTCCCCACGGAAGCTGAGTGGGAAAAAGCCGCCAGGGGGGAAGAAGGCCTCTATTACCCCTGGGGTAATCTCCACCCTAAAAGGGAAACCACCAACATCTCATCAAAGCAGTTGGAACCGGTTGGAAACAGGCCGCTTGACGTCTCGCCGTACGGCGTTTACGACATGGGAGGAAATGTCTCGGAGCTGACCTCCTCAAGAATGCCGGACGGACGGGTCATCACCAAAGGAGGTTCCATTACTTCCATATCAAGGAGCTGTCGAGCCTACGGGCGGGGACTGGTCAGGGATTCCGGATTCCGCAGCGAATCCCTCGGTTTCCGGTGTATCGCCGACCCGCAGTAATATCAGGCAGACCCGGCAGGCTGCTCCTTAACGCCTGACGCGGAAGCTATCCATTCCAGGTAAGGGGCATGCCCACTGTCGATATCCAGGACTATCGCTTCCGGCAGTTCATAGGGATGGATTTCAACCAGTTTATTGATGGCCTCGCCGGTTTTATCAGAGGATGTTTTTATAATAAGTAACAGTTCCGGTTCATCATGGATCGCTCCCTTCCAGCGGTAGAGGGAACGCAGCCCTGGTAAGATGTTTACGCAGGCGGCCAGGGATGATTCCACCAATGTTCTGGCTATGATCTCCGCTGCAGGGAGTGAATCAACGGTCGATAATATCAATCTTGTGTTAGTCATATGTTTAATGCGGCCCCTTTCAGAAACAATGCCTGAGTCAGAAT
>CAZOGT010000505.1:0-1507 GCA_964579015.1 uncultured Acidobacteriota bacterium
ACCGCAACCGTGGAAAGAGACCACGACAAGCCGAGTTCAGGCCACCGGTTATAGAAATAATAGAGGTAGCCGGTAACAATCTGGCATGGGACCAGCACGGTGACAATTCCCAGATAAGTCAGCCTCTGCAGGGGATTATGCTTGGTCCTGGTAGTTTTGGGGACCGGATGGCTCTCCCCCTTGAATATTCCGATCAGGTAAAATCGCGCCACAGCAAATAATTTTTTGAAGGTCGGGATAAATTGCCTCCATTCACCGGTAGTGGCCATCCAGAAGAGGATGAACAGGTAGAGGCCCATCCAGGCCCAGGCGCAGAAATTATGAATATTGACCGCTGCCTGGAAGCCCACAATTTCGTATGCTCCATGAATCTCAAAGCCGGTGATGATCAGTGTTGCTACCAGCATCGACTGGGACCAGTGCCAGAAGCGCTCAAATCGGGTATAAAGAAATATCCTGTTTCCCGCGCTCATTCTGATGGTTCTCCCCGGCCTGAATGCCTGTTCAGGATCCGTCTCAGCACCCCGTGTCCCGTCACGCCGGCCAGGGCAAGCATTACCAGCAGCCATCCCCAGAAATCAACAGTCCCGTTCCGGTCGCGGCCGGGCATGTAAAAGCCTCCCAGTGAAGCCAGCCTCCCCCCGTCGGAATGGCAATCCCGGCACTCCAGCGCCTCTTCAGCGGGAGCGACCATGTGCGTGGTCGGGAAATGGTATTCCGTCTCAACGAAACCGTAACTGCCGCTGAATTCCATGCCGTGGGCGTCCATTCCGGACCGCAGGGCGGCGTCCCAGTCATACGATTTCCAGAAGGCCTCTCTGCCCTCCCCGGCCAGGTTGATGGACAGCATGTTCAGGTTCACGGAATCATAGGGCATTTTCCCCCTGTGGACCTTGAACGGGTAGATCCGCGCCCTTTCATCCCCCCGGCTTCCCATGACCTTGCTGACCTGGACAGTCTTGTCCGGGTCAATCCTGTCGGTCAGCAGGGTATATTCCATTGACCCGTCAAACCAGAAATACTCGGGGACCACGTTCTTTTCCCAGACGAATTCACCCTTGCCGCCATGATAGATGTCTTTCCCCAGTTCTCCTTCCTCGATGACAGGCCTTCCGTCTTCGTGGTGCAGTCCGGCCTTGGACCAGTCCCACCACATCTTGGTCGGAAGCTCCCTGGCAAAAGCGGGAATATGGCAGGCCTGGCAGGAAACAATATCGGTATGGTCATTCAGCTTGGCCACCTCCTGGTGGGGGGCGTTGGTATGGCAGGATACGCAGGAGATCCTGTGCACCTGGTCATCATCAATCAGGCTCTTCCATTCCGTGAAAGCCGGGGTCTTGTAACAGCGGCCCGCAATGACATGCTCCCGGGTGGTGTGGCACCGCACACAGTCAAACCCGGCCCCTTCTTCAGACATGTGGACATCCAGGCTGCGGGGCGGGTCCAGGAGGGAGGAATCCAGGTCGCCGTGCTTCACCGCGTCACCGCCCCCGCCGTAAAAATGGCA
>CAZOGT010000506.1:0-1504 GCA_964579015.1 uncultured Acidobacteriota bacterium
CCGATCCCGACCCCGATTTGAAATCCTTTTCCCCAGCTAAAAATGGGGAAACTCCCCGCCGGATACCTGCTGACTCAACCTCCGGCTTCTGGTACACTTTTCCAATGAAAAAAGAAACGGGCATGCTGATCGCAACGACACTGGCGCTGGCTCTCCTCTGCCTGGGCTGTTCGACAGAGGAAACCGGTATATCCGTGCCGGAACCATCCCCGGAAATTGAAATCCGGGGAATCTATGGAGGTATTCCGGGTGAAGGTGAGGATGGCGTTGGGCTTTCCGATTTCGGTGTCAACGCGATATGGATCGGTTCCGGCGGAATCACCGCTGAGCGGGTGGAAGAGGTGAGGTCCCAGGGCGCGAAGATATTTGCCGAGTTCAATACCATGCACCATGCCCGTTACCTTGAGGATCATCCGGACGCGGCTCCTGTCGGAATCGACGGCGAGGTGTGCCCTCCTCCCCATGACTGGCAGGGAATCTGCCCGACCCACGAGGGGTACCGGGCCGAGCGGATGAATGTTTTTCGTGAGCTCGCCGCAGGATTTGACCTGGACGGCGTATGGCTCGACTATCATCACAGCCATGCCAGCTGGGAGAGGGAAGACCCTAAAATGCCTGATACCTGTTTCTGCCCGCGCTGCCTGGAGCGGTTTTCAGCTGATACCGGGATCGGGCTTCCCGAAGGCCCGGCAGGGACAATCGCCCCCCTGATTCTTTCCGAGCACGCTGACGCATGGGTGGAGTGGAGGTGCGGAGTCTTTACGGACTGGGTAAGGGAATTCAGGGAAATCCTGGACCAGGAGCGGCCGGGCGCCCTGCTGGGGACATTCCATAATCCATGGAGTGACGAGGATTACGACGGGGCCAGGATCCGAAAGCTGGCCATTGACCTCAAGGCCCAGGCGGAATACATCGATGTCTTCAGCCCGATGCCCTACCATGCCAGGTTTGGATATGCCGATGATCCGGGCTGGATCGCAAGGCAGGTTGCCTGGCTGGGCGATTACCTGGGCCTGGAAGGAAAGCCGGAAGAAGATATCAAAATCTGGCCGATAGTGCAGCTTTCGGACTGGGGCAGGGAAGTGCCTCCTTCCCAGGTGGAGGAGGTAATGCTGTCCGGCACCCGGGCCCCTTCAACCGGGGTGATGGTTTTTTCCTGGGGAAGGCTGAAGGAGCAGCCTGAAAAGGTTGAGGAACTGAGGAAGTTCTATTTAGGGATGAGCCAGTGACCTGCGTCCAGAGTAGCTGGAGCATCCTGCTCCAGTCAACATTGGAGGCATGGATTTACTGTGGAGTTACTGTAGCTGGAAGCTCCAGCTACAACACCGGCTGCATCCTCATTTACCCCCTTCCGCTATAAACAACCTCCGGGAATATAAAATCACGATATCCTGTATAAGTGTCGCTCTTCCAGAGCTCCTCCTTTTAGCAACGCGTCCCAACCCAGGACTCCGGCTCAGCCCTTCGGGCCTCGCCGTCGGCCTGGGCTAAGTCCTGCCGCACC
>CAZOGT010000507.1:0-1504 GCA_964579015.1 uncultured Acidobacteriota bacterium
GGTCGAATGAGCGACCGGCAGCGGGGAACCAAGGATTCAGGGCAGGTTCATCATTTATTCGATACCGACCCCGACGCCGACCCCGACCCCGATTCCACATCCTTCTCTCCCTCGAAAAATCGGGAAACTACGGCCCGGGATGTTCCTGGCGTTATCGTGAGATCTGAGTAAAGCGGGAATGGAGGCGAGATGTTCGAAGGGCCTGCGGGTGCGGTGAATCTCACAGATATCAGATCGAGGTCGGCACCTTAAATTCCGACAGGAGCCGCAATCCAGTTTTTTTGAGCGGCACCGGAAGCAACAGTTCCCTCCAGGGTTTTATCCCTGGTTAGACGGCCGGTATATTCTGCCCCATCAATACTGAAAGTGATGGTATCCCCGTTAATCCTCCCACCCGCTATTTTCCTGGTTGCACTATCAGTTTGATATGTCCCGTAAAACACCTGGAAATCCTGATGGATAGTGAGTTTCCCTCCCTGGAATTCCCAGGTTCCTTCTATTTTTGCCGGTACTGTCCACAATAGCGCTTTATGCCAGCCGGCCACATATTCTCCTGCCGCAACTTCATCATCTTTTTCAATCGTGGCTTCAAAATCCGGCTCCCACGCGCCCATTGAAAAGGTATTGGATAAAATGCGGGTACCAGGTTTGAGCTCAAGCAGCCGAGGCCTCAGGTCCAGGTTGATACTGGTCAGGAGAAACATGGTAATCACGGTGGCTTCCGAGAAGTCATACTCGAAAAAGTCAGCCTCGACAAATTCTGTCCTGTCAGTGACACCTGCCGCTTCCGCATTCTTTTTCGAAAGCTCGACCAGGTCTGGATTGAATTCTATGCCGAGAGCACGTGCCCCAAGCTTTGCGGCAGCGATAACAAAACGTCCGTCGCCTGAACCGAGATCGACCAGGAAGTCGTCCTCTGAAACATTTGCTATTTCCAGCATTTTATTGACCAGTCTGTCAGGTGTTGGAACCCAGGGCACATCCTTTCCTTCCTGCCAGGGCGAATCCTTTGCCTCCTGAATGATTAACGGCGTGAATTCGGAACTCCCTTCCTGCTCCTGGGCATACAGGCCTGCCGTGAAACAAGTCAATAGAAACGCAATTAACAACCGGTTGATCAATTTTGATAACTTCACATTAAACCTGCTCTAAAGATAGGATCTTCGGGTTTCCGGAATGATTCTCTGGACAACGGGTAATGTTAACATTTTACCAGTTCTCAGCCTGATGGTTTCAAGTTTTAGATTTATGGCCTGGGAACCTCGGGTGCGAACCTGGGGGAAGTCCTGTCACGACGGCTTTGGTATTGTTTCCGCCTGGCGGAGGCGGGTTTTTTTGTGCGGATCAAAAGATCCGCTTGGCCGGGCCGGCGGTTAATCCGTTGCCGTAACCGTAAAGGTAAACCTTTGTTCGTTGGTCGTTGAATGGTATGCCGCAGGAAGGCGGATTGTTTATCCGCCTTCCCGCGGTTCACGACAACGTTAAAGGTTACGGTTACGGTATC